>CAMOXP010000129.1 GCA_946629205.1 uncultured Bacillota bacterium | reverse complement strand
CACGCCGGCGGTAAATTCGGCGGCGGCGGATACAAGGTATCCGGCGGACTGCACGGCGTCGGCGCATCCGTCGTCAACGCGCTTTCGACCCGCATGGAAGTCGAGGTCAGAAGAAACGGCAAAATCTACACACAGGCTTACGAACGCGGTAAGACTGTCACTCCCCTCGAAGAAAAAGGGAACACCAGAAAAAGAGGATCAAAGACCACATTCTGGCCGGATCCTGCCATCTTTGATGATGTCGTTTACGACTATGACACGCTCGCGAGAAGATTCCGCGAGATGGCTTTCCTGAACAAGGGCGTCAGGATCAGCATCAAGGATGAACGCTATGGACATGAAGATACGTTCTATTATGAAGGCGGCATCAAGCAGTACGTAGAGTACATCAACAGGACAAAGACACCGATCCATAAGGACATCGTGTATTTCGAAGTATCAGAAGCAAACAGAGAAGTGGAAATCGCCATCCAGTATACGGACGGCTACAGCGAGAACGTCGCTTCCTATGCCAACAACATCAAGACAACAGAAGGCGGCTTCCACCTGCAGGGCTTCAGGGCGGCTCTTACAAGGACCATCAACACCTACGCCAGAAACAGCAACATCCTCAAAGAAAAGGATGCGCCATTTGAGGGCGATGATGTCAGAGAGGGTATCACGGCGATCGTTTCCGTCAAACTGACAGAACCGCAGTTTGAAGGACAGACCAAAGCCAAGCTCGGAAACTCGGATATGAGAGGTTTCGTAGAGACGGCGACGGCAGATTACCTGTCCGCGTTCCTGGAGGAAAACCCGAAGCAGGCGAAGACGATCGTTGAGAAATGCCTGAGCGCAGCAAGGGCCAGACTGGCAGCCCGCAAGGCGAAGAACTCCGTCAGAAAATCCTTCCTGGAAGGCAACTCCATGCCGGGCAAGCTGGCGGACTGCTCCGAAAAGAATCCGGAGATCTCCGAGATCTTCCTCGTAGAGGGTGACTCCGCGGGCGGCAGCGCCAAGGACGGCAGGGACAGGAAACGTCAGGCGATCCTGCCTTTGCGCGGAAAGATTTTGAACGTGGAGAAGGCCAGGATGGATAAGGTCCTGAGTTCCGAAGAAATCAAGAACATGATCACTGCCTTCGGCTGCGGCATCGGCAAGGAATTCGACCTGTCGAAGCTGCGGTATCACAAGATCATCATCATGACCGATGCGGACGTCGACGGCGCCCACATCAGGACATTGCTTTTGACCTTCTTCTACCGTTACATGACGCCGCTCATCGAGAACGGCTATGTGTATGCTGCCCAGCCGCCGCTTTTCCGTGTCAAGAAGGGAAAGGATATCTACTACACATATTCCGACAGGGAGCAGGATGAACTGCTGGAATCCCTGAAGGGAAGCAAATACGAAATCCAGCGTTACAAGGGTCTCGGCGAGATGGACGCAGAGCAGTTGTGGGATACGACCATGGACTACAGCAAGCGGACACTCGTTCAGATCACTGTGGAAGACGCCAATGCAGCCGACGAGATCTTCACCACCCTCATGGGAGACAAGGTCCCGCCGCGCAAGAAATTTATTGAAGATCACGCCGTGTATGCGACGCTCGACGTATAAGGAAAGGAGGGCATCTTAAGTGACAAAGAACAGTTTGCTGGAAGACCAGAGAATGATACAGCACGAGATCCACGATGAGATGAAGAACTCCTACATCGATTACGCCATGAGCGTCATCGTGGGCAGAGCCCTTCCGGATGTCCGGGACGGACTCAAGCCTGTACACAGAAGAATTCTTTTTGGAATGAACGGTCTGGGGATCACCCCGGACAAACCCCATAGAAAGTCCGCCCGTATCGTCGGCGACGTTATGGGTAAATACCACCCGCACGGCGACAGCTCCATCTATGAAGCTATGGTCAAGCTGGCTCAGCCGTTCGCGACGCGGTATCCGCTCATCGACGGACACGGCAACTTCGGTTCCATCGACGGTGACGGCGCTGCGGCCATGCGTTATACGGAAGCCCGTATGACGCCGTTCGCGCTGCAGATGATCCGGGACATCGACAAGAACACCGTCGACATGATCCCGAACTTCGATGAAGAGGAACTGGAGCCGGTCGTTCTGCCGTCCCGCGTGCCGAACCTGCTCATCAACGGCAGCAACGGTATCGCCGTTGGCATGGCCACATCCATCCCGCCGCACAATCTGAGCGAGACCATCGACGCCTGCGTCAAGATGATCGAATGCGGGATCGACGATGAAGAATGCACCGTAGACGATCTGATCAAGATCATCAAGGGACCGGACTTCCCGACCGGAGCCCAGATCCTGGGCAAGAAGGGATTCCAGGAAGCCTACCGGACCGGACAGGGCAAATGCGTCGTCCGTTCTGTCTGCGAAATCGAAGAGACCAGCAGAGGCAAATCCCAGATCATCGTGACCGAGATCCCTTATCAGGTGAACAAAGCCAGGATGCTGGAGAGAATGGCAGAAATGGTCCGCGACAAGAAACTGGATGGTATATCGGCAATACGCGATGAATCAAACAGGCAGGGCATCCGGATCGTCATCGAGCTCAAAGCATCCGCCAATCCTCGGGTCATGCTCAACAAGCTCTACAAGCATACATCCCTGCAGGAAAACTGCAGCATGATCATGCTGGCCATTGTGGACGGCAGACCGAAGGTGCTCAATCTCAAGGAAATCATCGAGGAGTACCTGAAGCACCAGAAGGATGTCGTTACAAGGAGAACACAGTTCGATCTGGATAAGGCAGAAGCCAGAGCCCACATCGTCGAAGGTCTGCGCATCGCCCTGGACAACATCGATGAAGTCATCAAGACCATCCGGGAAAGCTACAACGACGCCAAAGAAAAACTCATGAAGCGCTTCGGCCTTTCGGAGAAACAGGCCCAGGCCATCCTCGATATGAGACTGGCCCGTCTGCAGGGACTGGAACGCGAGAAGCTGGAAGCGGAGTACAAAGAACTCTGCGAACGGATCGCTTACTACAAAAGCCTGCTGGCAGACGTCAAGCTCCTCATGGGAGTCATCCGTGACGAACTTCTGGAGATCAAGAAAAAGTGGGGAGACAAGAGAAGGACGAAGATCCTTGCCGCTGTGGACGAAATGGATGAAGAAGACCTCATCGAAGAGAAGCAGGTCGCCATCACCCTGACACACAGAGGATATCTGAAGAGAGTAGCCGCCGATACCTACCGGACCCAGAGAAGGGGAGGCAAAGGCATCACAGGGCTTTCAACAAGAGAAGATGATTTTGTCCGGGATCTGATCATGACATCATCCCACGATCACCTCATGTTCTTCACCAACATGGGTAAGGTGCATAAGCTGCGCGCTTACGAGATCCCTGAGGCCAACCGTACCGCGAAGGGCACCAATGCGGCAAACTTCCTGAACCTGCTGCAGCGGGAGCGCATCTCCGCGATCATCCCGTTCCGGGATTTCAGTGATGACAAGTTCCTCATCTGCGTCACCAAGAAGGGAACCATCAAGAAGACCGCGATCTCGGCCTTTGACACCAACCGGAAGAGCGGCCTGATCGCCATCTCCCTCAAGGACGGGGACGAGCTGGTGGAAATCAAGCAGACTTCCGGAACGGACAATGTCATCATCATCACCAAGAACGGCAAGTGCATCTGCTTCAGCGAACAGGATGTACGGCCGATGGGAAGAAACGCCGGCGGCGTCCGGGCTATCAATCTGGATCCGGACGATGAAGTCGTCGCCATGCAGCTGGTGCAGCCGGGCGAAGAGCTTCTGGTTGTGACGAGCAAGGGTTACGGCAAACGGACGGCAGTCGAAGAATACAAGATCCAGGCCAGAGGCGGCAAGGGTCTCCTGACCTATGACAAGAGCAAGTTCAAGAAGACCGGTCACCTGATCGGCGCCGTCGTCGTCGACGATAAGGATGACGTAATGCTCATCAATTCCAAGGGTACAGTCATCCGCATTGCGGCGAAGGACATCTCGCGTCTCGGCCGGGCGACCCAGGGCGTCAAGATCATGCGCGTGGGCGATGACATCGAGATCATCTCCATGTCGAAAGTGATCAACGAGGAAGAGCGCGCCCAGCTGGCTGAACAGGCCCAAAAGCAGAGAGAGAAGAAAAAAGCAGAAAAGCGCGCCGCCCAGGCGAAGGCCGACCGGGAAAAGGAAAAGGCCCGCAAGGCGGAAGAAGCCG
>CAMOXP010000128.1 GCA_946629205.1 uncultured Bacillota bacterium | reverse complement strand
TATTCTGACTGCTCGGTTTCCGCCCCGCCGCTGTCGTAGCTTTCGCCGGTGCTTTCACCTGTTCCGTCGCCGGTACCGTCACCCTCGACGCCTTCTTCTTCAGCCTCTGTTGGAGGCGGTGGTGGCGGTGGATCTGTTCCATCAACATACCATTCGCCTGCCACATTTACAACGGATTCGGGAGCCTCCAGGAAGTGTTTCGGCTCCATGCCGTCGCATACTCTGCGCATGATCTGGGACCAGAACGCTGCTGCCGCGGAGGAATAGTTCGCGAGCGGTATATTCACGTCGCATCCCATCCAGAGGGCCATGCTGTACTTCGGCGTGAATCCCGAGAACCATACGTCATGCTGGGAGGATGTGGTACCGGTCTTGCCGGCCACGTCATATCCGTCGATCTTCGCGTTCTGTCCTGTACCGTACTGGACCGCGGACTTCAGGATGTCCGACATGATCCATGCGACGCCTTCGTCGAATACCTGCTCTGTCTCCTGATAATTCTCAATGACAGTCACGCCCTCGCTGTCGGTGACGCTCGTGTAGAACATCGGCTCTTTATACATCCCGTGGCTAGCAAAGGTCTCATAAGCCGCTGTCATCTCCAGCGGACTGATGCCGTTCGTCATGCCGCCCAAAGCCAGGGCGTCATGCATATCGGATGTGCCGCCTTCTTCCACGATGGATGTGATTCCGTTCTGCTTGAGTTTTTTCACAGAATACTCTACGCCGACCTGCCGGAAGACCTTTACCGCTGTAACATTCACGGACTGCTGTACGGAATGGCGCAATGTGATCGGACCGCTGAATCCGCCGCCTGAGTTCTTGGGCCAGACCTTACCGTTGAGTTTCATCGGAGCATCGTTGATGATGCTGCTGGCCGTGATGTAATCTCCCCAGTAGTCGCCGGGCTCTGCTTTGAGTTTCGGCTTCTCTCCTTTTTTCGCTGCGTCTGCGCTCTTCTGGAGAGCCGGCGCGTATACGCCGATCGGCTTGATGGACGACCCCGGCTGACGCGGGCTGATAGCTCTGTTGTAAAGCTGTTTTCCGCTGGCGCCTCTTCCTCCCGTCATCGCGAGGACTTCACCGCTGTCGTTGTCGATGATGACCGCAGCTGCCTGGGGCTGACGCATCTTCTGACCAAGCTGATAGTTTTCTTTGGAAACGATCAGCTTATCGTCTTTCTCCTCAAAGAAGTCCGGAAAATCCTTCATGAACGATGCGGAGATCACGCAGTTTCCATCCCCGTCGAATTTGGTATAAGCAGCCGGGACAGAGAGCGTTCCACCTTCGCGGAAATAGAGGGAGCCGTCGTCCTGGGAGTACATGCTTTTGAATCCGATGCTTACGTACTCCTCATCTCCTGACTGAACCCCATAGAAATCCAGCCGCATGCCTTTGTTCAGCGTGATCGAACCATCCCCGCCTTTGGAAAACTCTTTCTTTTTTATTATGAAGTTGCCGTCCTTGTCGAAATACGCGCTCTTGGGCCGCATGAGAACCTCGCCGGATTCGGAGATGATGTTCCCGTCGCCATCCTTTCGGATCGAACTGATCGCTGCATAGTTCGAGTTCTTGTTGATCTGCTTGTCGAGCGTATCCTGCACAGGTCTGTCCAGACAGGTGTAGATATTGTACCCTTTCGTATAGACCATCGTGCGGGCTTCTTCTTCTGAGACCTCATACTCCTGTGCAATATCTTTGACTGCCTCGTTGATCGCGCAGTCGATATAGTAGGAGTAGCTGTCCGGCTCATCTTTGGTGTTGATGGCCATGTGCGCTTCCAGCGAATCTGAAAGCGCCGCATTGTATTCCTCTTCTGTGATATGCCCTGCTTCTTTCATGTTTGCAAGGACGATCTTTCGCCTGTCATCAGACACAGTCCCATTGAACAGGTACACAACGCCGTCTCCTTTGCCGAGTACGGGAAGTCCGTCTTCGGACGCGCCATAGGCTGCTTTGACGAGGGCGTATGTATCAGGTGACTGGGGAAGTGCCGCAAGGGCCGCGCATTCCAGAAGATCCAGATCTTTCGGTTCTTTGTTGAAATAGCTCTCGCTCGCCGCCTGGATCCCGTATGCGTTGAATCCGAAGTAGACCGCATTGAAATAGGCCTCCAGGATCTGCTTCTTCGTCAGTTCCTCCTCCAGGATCTTCGTATAGTGCATCTCCAGGATCTTTCTCTCCAGCGATCGCTCGGACTTGGTTTCCGCAAGGTAAATGTTTCTGGCGAGCTGCTGTGTGATGGTGGATGTACCGGAGATCTGCCCGCCGCCGAATATCTTTTCTTTGACGGCTCCGATCATACGGATGTAGTTGAATCCGTGGTGCTCCCAGAAGGTCTTGTCTTCCGTATCCACCAAAGCATTGATGAGATCCTCTGGAAGGTCATCGTATTTGACCAGCGTCCGGTTGCCGCCGGACAGGTACAGGGCGTCGATTTCATCGCCTTCCTTGTCATAGATCGTGGTCTTCTGGTAGATGAGCGAATACATATTATCCGTCTCCAGATCTTCGATCGCCGATTCCTCGATGACCTTATCGGCATAAGAATACAGCGCAAAGGCCGCACCGGCTCCGCCCAAAAGCAACAGCAGAAAAAGGATCAGCAGAATTAAAATGATCCTTTTCCTTCTTTTTCTTCTTCTCTTTCTCTGTAGATTGTGATCCCCTTTTACTTTTCTTCCCATAGATGATTACTCCACCGGTTCGTCAACGAATCTTCTGATTGTCAGGATCCTTCCCGGAGCGTGGACGCTGCTGACGCAGATGCCGGCGCGGGAGTTATAGGCGTGGACGATCTTACCGTCGCCCATGTACATGGCGTAGTGGCCCGGATAGTAGACGACATCTCCTGCCTTTGCTTCATCGAGGCAGACGCCTTTGCCCATTTTATAGAATCCCAGTCTTGGTACATTATAGCCGAAATGACGGTATACGGAATAAATGAAGCCGGAACAGTCGGTCCCGTTGGTGAGACTTGTGCCGCCGTACTTATAACGGTTTCCCACGAACTGGAGTCCGTAGTTCACCATCTTCATCCCGTTATCCTCACCGATGATCGAACCGCTGTAATCCCTCCATGCCGTGTCGGCAGGTCTGGATTTAGTTCCGACATAGATGACTCTGTCGACAGGTTTCTCCGTGACTTTCTCTGCAACAGGCACGGAGTCAGTCTCCTGCCCATTTACGAGGGTGACCTCATTGGTGACGATTTTCTCGCCTTCTTCACCGTTGTTCTTGAGTGCGGTATTCCCGTCATAGAGTTCATCCGTCTCTTCGAAGACGGTCTCCGGTTTGACCTTCTCCGTGATATCGACGTCAGTCTTTGTCTTGACATGCATCGCAGGACTCTCGGTATCGTTCGCTGCGAGGACTTTGTCCACGGCCTCTTCCTTGGTGAGAACTCTAGGCGGTTTGACGCCTACGAAGAGCGTTTTGTCCTCGATCTTCAGCTGCTCATCGATTTCCAGAGTGTCCAGCTCCCCGCCATCTGCAACATAGCTTTCCATGACTTCACGGATGACATCTGAAGCGATTTCCGGGTTCTCAACGATGAAGATCTCTTTGCCGTCTGCAGAAACGATACAGGGGTCTTCGACCTTCGTTCCGTCTGCGTACACAGCGTACGGCTTCACTATAATGTTGAAGACGACCGCTGCCGCCGCTACGAAGATGAGCGCGACCAGAATCGCAATGTACATTTTTTTGTAGGTTCGTATATTTTCCAGCATAAGAAAACCTTCCTATTTTCTGGTGATTTTATCAGTTCCCATGTATGGTCTGAGCGCTTCCGGAATCACTACGGATCCGTCAGCCTGCTGATAATTCTCAAGGATCGCTGCGACAGTCCTGCCGACCGCAAGGCCGCTTCCGTTCAGTGTGTGCACGAACTCAGGCTTGCCCTTTTCTTCAGGTCTGAACCTGATGTTCGCGCGGCGTGCCTGGAAGTCTTCGAAGTTGGAGCAGGATGATATCTCCACATACCTGCCGTAGCTCGGCATCCAGACTTCCACATCGTATGTCATCGCAGAGGAGAATCCCAGATCGCCGGTAGAGAGTCTGACCACTCTGAACGGAATGTTCAGCTTTCTCAAAACTTCCTCGGCGTTGTCTGTCAGAGCCTCCAGTTCTGCGTAGGAGTCTTCCGGTTTTACGAATTTGACCATCTCGACCTTCTGGAACTGGTGCTGGCGGATGAGACCTCTCGTATC
>CAMOXP010000127.1 GCA_946629205.1 uncultured Bacillota bacterium | reverse complement strand
TTGTTGATTTGACACACCCGATTCATACAGGAATGATGGCCTATCCGGGAGATCCTGAGATCTCTCTCAAGGAAGCGATGACCCACGAAGTAGATTATTGCCATGTGGATTATCTGCAATGCGGATCTCACGCAGGTACGCACATCGACGCGCCGTATCATTTCCTGGTGGACGGAAAACATATTACGGACTACCCCGTCTCCCGTTTTCTGGGAGAGGGCGTCGTCTGGGATCTCCGGTACAAGAAGGCCGGAGAAGCGATCACAGCCGAGGATGCATTGCCTTTGCAGGAGAAGGTCCGTCGCGGTGATTTCGTCGTGCTCCAGACCGGATGGTTTGAGAAGTACGGCACAGAAGACTACTACGATCATCCGTACATCAGCAAGGAGGCGGCAGAGCTGCTTGTGGAGCTGGGCGTATCCATCGTGGCGGTGGATTTCCTGAACGTGGATCCGACCCGGTGGGAACAGTGGGACGCGCATCCGGTGTTTCTGGGAAACGAGTGTCTGATCGTAGAAAATCTCAGTAATTCCACGAGTCTTGACCCGAACAGACGGTATTGCTTTTGCTTCGCTCCGCTGAAGCTGCAGGGCTCCGACGGGGCGCCGGTCCGCGCGTTCGCCGTCGCAATAGGGCAGGATTCGTAGTATAATGAATTCAATATTGACAGTTAGAATACATGACAGGAGGAGGCAATGAGTAAAGTCAAAGTAGATTTCAGCCGGTGCAAGGGATGTTTCCTGTGTACCAGCGTTTGCCCGAAAGGCGTGCTGCTGCCGTCCACGGAGCTTGGCGCCAAGGGATTTGAAATCGTGCAGATCGATGAAACAAAAGAATGCATAGGCTGCGGCGCGTGCTACAAGATGTGCCCGGACTACTGCATTGAGGTTACAGACTAAAGGAGGCAGAACATATGGCAAAAGTATTGATGAAGGGCAATGAGGCCCTGGCTGAATCCTGCCTTCGTGCCGGATGCAGGTTTTTCAGCGGCTACCCGATCACACCGCAGACAGAGATCCTGGAATATCTCTGCTGGAGAATGGATGAAGTCGGGGGCGACTGTGTACAGACAGAATCGGAACTGGCAGGCGTGAACATGCTCCTGGGCGCTGCTGCAGGCGGTATGAGAGCGCTGACGACGACAGCGGGACCGGGATTCTCCCTGAAGCAGGAAGGAATCTCCTACCTGTGCGGCAGTGATCTGCCGGCCGTCATCGTCGATGTGCAGAGAATCGGATGCGCGCTGGGCGACATCTTCATGGGGCAGGGCGACTACTGGCAGCTGACAAGAGGCGGCGGCCACGGCGACTACAGAACCATCGTCCTGGCGCCGGAAAGCGTACAGGAGAGCGTCGATCTGGCCTATGGGGCTTTTGATCTGGCGGAAAAGTACCGTCATCCGGTACTCATCGCGACTGACGCCACCATCGGCCAGATGATCGAGCCGGTGGAACTTCCGCCAATGATCGAACATGACGTGGATACCTACGACTGGGCACTGAAGCCCCGTGAAGAGGGCGAACCCCAGAGAGCCATCTGGAACCGTTATTGGGACTGGGAAGACGGAGGCCGTAAGTATCCGGCCTACTGCCTCGAAAAGTACGGCAAGATGGAAGCAGAAGAGCAGCGCTGGGAGTGCGTGCAGACAGAGGATGCGGAGATCGTGATGGTCGCCTACGGCACCAGCGCCCGTGTCGCCAAGTCCGCCATCGCCATCGCCCGCAAAGAGGGCATCAAGCTGGGACTGCTCCGTCCGATCACCCTTTGGCCGTTCCCGCAGAAGGCCTTCGATGAACTGGAGGCCGGCGGCAAAGTCAAGGCCATTCTGGATGTAGAGAGAAACATCCTCGGACAGATGAAGGACGACATCGTTCTCGCGACCGGTAACAGGATCCCGGTGGAATTCTACGGGGAGTACTGGGACAACATGAACGAGTTCAAGATCGTCGAGTACGTTAAAGAAATGTTAGGCAGATATTGAGGAGGTGCTGCAGATGAATTTCACGATTCCTAAAGATATAGATATGAACCAGCAGGCTTCCTGGTGTCCGGGCTGCGGACACGGGATCATCTGCCGTGTGATCACAGAAGCCGTCCAGGAACTGGGCGTCAGCAATAAGGTGCTGACCGTTGACGACGTTGCCTGCGGGCAGTTCGGTCAGTTCGCCATGAAGTACAATACCGTCATGGGCGCCCACGGCAGGACCATCGTCACGGCTGCGGGACTCAAACACGCGCGGCCTGACTGTCTGGTCATCGCCCGCCCGGGCGACGGCTCCGCGTACAGCATCGGCATCGAGTCGACCCTGTACAGCGCCATCAGAAACGACAACATCCTGGCCATCGTCATCAACAACAGCGTGTTCGGCATGACCGGCGGCCAGATGTCACCGGCGTCCCTGCCGGGCATGAAGACGGCTACATCGCCGTTCGGACGCGATGAGAAGAAGAACGGCAGCATGCTGGACATCACGAAGATCCTGAGCCAGACCGACATGGCGTACCTCGCCCGCGGCGCGGTGAATACGCCTGCCAATACAGAGAAGACCAAGAAGATGATCAAGAAGGCGCTGCAGTATCAGATGGACGGCGCAGGCTTCTGCCTGATCGACGTGCTCAGCATGTGCCCGACCAACTGGAAGCTGTCGGAAATCGACGCCTGCGAGTACATCAAGACGACCCAAAGCAAATATCTCCCGTTAGGAGAGTTTATCGACAAGGGAGGTGACAAGTAATGATCGAAATCATTTGTTCCGGAATCGGAGGACAGGGCGTCCTCGTAGCAGGTATGGTCCTGGCGGACATCGCCATGGAGGACGGCAAGAATGTTTCCTGGTATCCTTCCTATGGATTTGAAATGAGAGGCGGCGCGGCCAACTGCGAGGTCAAGATCGGAGACGAGGACCTGCAGAGCCCGTACTGCTATGAGCCGGATATCCTCCTGACCATGAGTGAATCCGCAATCGATTCGTTTGAAGAACGACTCAAACCAGGCGGCGTGCTCCTGGTCAACAGCAGCCTGGTCGATCCCGACCGCAAGTACCGCGACGACATCAAAGTCATCAAAGTGCCGGCAACGGACATCGCCAACAAGCTGGACAACCACCGCGGCACCAACATCATCATGCTGGGAGCACTGGCGGGAGCATCCGACCTCTACGATGTGGATCACGTTAGAGACGGCATGAACCATTACTTTGAGAAGAAAGGCAAAAACAATCCGAAGAACGTGGCTGCCTTTGATGCGGGAGCAGCGGCAGCAGCAGAGCAGGTTTGATTGGGGGCAGGCGACATGGAAAATATGACACTCCCTCTTGAGGGGGTCAAGGTTGTTGAGATGAGTACAGTAGTGGCGGGGCCTACCACAGCGCGTATGCTCTGTTCCTACGGCGCGGACGTTATCAAAATCGAAGGCCTTGACGGCGACGTCATGCGTACCGGCGGCGTGCACGAGTACACGCCTTACGACGACGATCTGAATCCGCTTTTTACCATCCACAACAGCGGCAAGAAGTTTATCTCATTGAATTACAAGACGGAAGAGGGCATGAAGATCCTGCTGGATCTCATCAAGGACGCAGACATCTTCGTCACCAACGTGCGCGAGAAATCACTCGTCCGCAACGGTCTGGATTACGAGACGGTCAAAAAAACGAACCCGGGGCTTATCTATGCCCACTTCAAGGGTTACGGTGACAAGGGACCGGCAGCCAATGATCCGGGCTTTGACATCAGCGCGTTCTGGATGCGCTCCGGCCCGCTGGGCGACTGGCAGACGAAGGGGTCCTTCCCGTTCCTGCCGACCTACGCCTTCGGCGACATGGCCACCAGCAGTGCATTCCTTTCCGGGATCCTGATGGCTCTGTACGGCCGCGAGAAGACAGGCAAAGGCACGAAGGTCAATATCTCGCTGTTTGCGAACGGTATCTGGTGCAACGCCATCGGCGTCGTCCAGACCCAGTTCGACCACAAACACATGAACCCGGATCCGCTCCGTCCGACAGACCCGTTCAACCAGACCTATCTCTGCAAGGATGGCCGCTGGATCGGCGTCTACTGCAATGAGTACGAGATGGACCGGGAGAAATGGTACGGCCTCTTCGGCATTCCGGAGTACGCCACCGATCCTGACTACGCCAGCATCGCAGTCATGCAGGAGAAGGATACGATCAAGCACATCATCGAGGTCTGCAACGAGATCTTCCTGACGAAGACAGCTCAGGAGTGGAGAGACTATCTCAGCGCCAACAACTGCGCATGCGAAATTCTGAAAGAACAGTGCGAAGTCAGCAGCGACCCGCAGGCCATTGAGAACGGC
>CAMOXP010000126.1 GCA_946629205.1 uncultured Bacillota bacterium | reverse complement strand
CGATCATAACTGAATATGCGAAGTATGTGATCACCGGGATCATCATGGGTGTCGGCTCGTTTTTGGTGTTCAAAACCCAGTTCGGGCTCACGCGCGGCGGCGGCTGGTTTGAAGGCGGCTTTACCGGGGGCATGGTCCGGACATGGAACCAGGTCGCGGAAACGCTGGCCGGCAAGGACGGGGTGTTCCTCGACCAGCTGGAGGGCGCGTCGGACTGCAGCGGGCTGTTCCTGACCATCGTGCTGATCTTCTCTATTATAGTGGGGATCCTTATCGCCAGGAGCCGCAACAAATGGTTCGTACTGATCTACCCGCTGCTGTTTTTGCCGGTGACCATCGGATTCGGACTGTCGGCGTCTGTGCTCAGCATGGCTTTGCTGGCTTTGGGCGTTGTTCTTTTCCTGGCGGTCTGCCCGGGCAGGAATGAGTCCTCGCCGAAATGGAGATGGAGCAGGATGGCGTACGCCCTGGCGGCAACGGGGCTGGCGCTTATCATCATCTGCGTTCCGGTCGTGGCGCACCTTGCTGACAAACCGGATTCTGTCCAGAAGTTCGACGATAAGGTAAGCAAAAGCATCGCAGCCTCGTATTACGGCGAATCGCCTCTCGGCGAAGGTGATCTGACCATCGCCAAGCGCAGACCCGGCAAGGGTACAGCGATGACCGTCGACATGTCCGCCCCGCAGTCGATATATCTCCGCGGATATGTAGGGGATGTGCTGGACGGAATGCATTGGGAGACTTTGCCGTATTCGTCCTACTACGAAACACGGGATCTGATCTACTGGCTGAATGAGTACGGCTTCAACGGGCTGGGGCAGCTCGGACAGGCAGCGAATCTGTCAGGCTACGATCAGTTCACCCAATCAGACATAGATATAGAAGTGGATAAGGCGAGCAGGAAGTACGCTTATGTGCCCTATGAGATCAGCGAAGATGGCGTGGATGATGGTATCAAGAACTGGAACGACAGTTTCGTGACAGCGAAGAGAGGCGCCAGACTCAAGGACTATTCCTATTCCATGGGATCCAGCGTAACAGGCAAGTGGACCAATGTTGCAGGCAAGCTCTTCACGATGGCTGAGAACGCCGATATCGCGAACTACATGGAACTGGAGAGTTACTACAACACCTACGTATATGAGAGTTACCTGTACATCTCGGACGAAGACAATGAGGCTCTCGAGATGTACTTCGGAGATAAAGGCGATCAGCGCAGAGGCCATTTGGAATACAATACCGCCATCCGTCAGGTCAAGAACTCGATCATGTCCTATATGACCTACGATGAGGAGCCGGGAAAACTCCGGGGAAAGAAATCTGCTGTGTACAGCATGCTCCGGTCAGGAGTCGGATACGATATCCACTACGCGACCCTGGCGACGATGCTGTTCCGCTACTATGGAATTCCGGCCCGGTATGTGGAAGGATATCTGATCACACCGCAGGACGTTTGGGAGCATCCGGACGGAAGCTTCGATGTCAAGCAAAAGGCCGCCCATGCGTGGACGGAGATCTATATCGACGGCGTGGGTTTCGTTCCGGTGGAGACATGTCCGCAATACACCGGCATGATGGAGGAAGCCGATTACAACGTCGGCATCAGCAATAAGTCAGTCGATGACAACTTTGACGACAATCAGGCCGAAGGCATGGAGCCGGAGGATAATTATAAGGATAAAAACAAAGGCGTAGGCAAGACCGCTTCCAGGATCCTCATGATCATCGGCGGCATCATTGCCCTCGCGCTGCTGGTACTGCTCGGTCTCATCATCGGACGCATCGTCCGGAAGAAGCTGCGTCTGAGAAAGCGGAAGAACGCCTTCAAGACCGCCGATCCGCGGGAAGCAGTCCGGGATATGTACCGGTACATGGACGAGATCGGATATCGATCC
Source organism: uncultured Bacillota bacterium (assembly GCA_946629205.1). Taxonomy (GTDB): domain Bacteria; phylum Bacillota; class Clostridia; order Peptostreptococcales; family Anaerovoracaceae; genus Lentihominibacter. The sequence continues at coordinate 2,430 of CAMOXP010000126.1, read as the reverse complement.
GATGAGACAACGACCGACATTGGCAACAAAGCGTCCTACAGTACGCACACTGTGACCGATCAGGACAGACGGGTCATGCTCGCCGTCCTCAGCGGAGCGAAGAAGCAGATCCGCGCAGAGAAGAAGAAACAAAAGGAAATCGAGAAACGCACCAGAAAAATAGAGAAAGCCACAAAGAAGGCGGACAAGGCAAAGAGCGTCGGTAAGACGAAGAAAGCCGGGAAGAAGACCGGCGCGGAAGCGGGCGCAGCCACTTCCGCGGGCGCATCCGCCAAAGCAGCCGGGAAAAAATTCGTGAAGATTCTGCCGAAGCGAAGCGGCGAAAAAAAGGGGAAAAGCAAGAAAGAGAAATAGGAAAGGGGAAGAACGATGAAACTGCCAAAACCGGGTAAAGTGAAACTGCCGAAGCCGGGCAAGGTGAAACTGCCCAAATCGGGCAAACTGCCGGGCAACCTGAAACTGCCAGTATTTAATATGAAAAACGGGTTCCTGAAGAAGAACCTGGTTACTTTGATTGCGGCTGCCGTCCTGATCATCGGAACAGGCACAGCTTACGGTACGCTCGCTACAAGAGACGCCGACCGCGGCTACGATCCCATTGAAGGCGTCAACCAGGATCGCTATCAGGTTCTGGTCAGCGGGGAAGGCTACAAACTGACAAAGATCCAGGAGAGAAATTACAAACTCCAGAAAAAGCAGAACGAGGTCAACGCTGCCCAGGCAGCACAGAAGGCCCAGAACAACCCGACGACCATTCGGACCTCCAGCGGCTCCAGAGTATACAGAACCTCTAACTACAGATACCGCTACAACAGAAGTAGCAGCTCGTATAGCACTTCCGGAACCGTATTCATTGCCACCAACATCTATTCCCAGAAAAGCACGAAGCTGAACTGGAGGGCCGGAGATGAGTTCTCCTTCATGGTGACTGCCTACACATACAAAAACGGAAAGAAGGACACACTTTCAAAGGACGAAATCAAGGTCACGTCTGACAAAGGCACCCTGAAGCACACCGGAAGCAAAGACGGCAATCAGTACTATGTGCTGAAACTCGACGAAGGCACAAATAAAATCACCGTCACCGCCAAGGACAAGAAGAGCAAGAAGAAGTCAAAGAACATATACACCGTTACCGCAGGCAAGGGTACGGCCAGCAACACCAAGCCAACGAAGAAACCAACTAAGCCAGACAACACGGATCCGACAGACCCGACAGACCCAACAACAGCGCCAGAAGAGGTGACCGTTGATTTTGGTTTTGGGTCATTAAAGTCTGATGCGATATCCCTTACTGATTCCACAACAGCTTATGACGTGCTCAGCAATACGTCAGGAATTGCAATGGAGAATAAAAATGTTGTTTCAGTAACAGGCGACATGAGCGACTTCTCACTTAAAGACTATAATCAGGATAAACTGAAGAAAATCTGCAAGAGAGAAGCGGCAGATGACATCGAAGCTGATAAGGATAAGCACAAGGATGACATCGGTGATAAGCTGGCAGAAGAGTATCTGAACGATCATCCAGAAGCAACAGACGAAGAAATTGACGAATACGTTAACGATCACGATCATTTTGATGAGTACTACGAGGACCATTATTTCAATGATTTCTTTGATAAATGGAAGAAGGATGTTGAAGAAGACATACAAGGCCAAGGCAAATCGAAAGTCGAAAATGGCCAGCCTTTCAAGGAATTCAAGTGGACCTATAACAAGGATGCAAAAGGCAAGGACGTCGCATCAAATATTAATCTGAGATTGATTCTGGAATAAATGAACTGACCGCAAGAGAACCAAAGTTTCACAAGAGGCACCGCACGCGGCGCCTCTTTTTACATGTGCACAAAAAACGGATTGTAATAAATTTTCTAACAAAAGGGAGTCATATCTACGACTATTTGCTTTTGCATTGGAAGCATGAGGGCTCCGGGCAAGGCAATTCGTAGTTTCGAGATTATTTCTTCACAAAAACTACGAATAGACACTTTCAAGTAGCCCTTGCAAACTGCCGACATGCCTCTGTGGCAGCGAAAGGCCGATGATAGTCGTAGTTTTTGTCTGTTTTTCGAGGGAAAACTTTTACATTCCGAAATCGGGGCGGTGCAAAAGGTCTGTCGGATACGAGGACGGGCGGCGCGGCAGGTCTGCGGGATACGAGGACGGGCGGCGTTCTGGCATGTTGGCATGAAGGAACATGCGGAATGTTGTTTTAACAACATTTCAGAAACAAAAAATACTATATAATGAATACCGCGCAAGCTGCGGTGAAGCGACCGCAGTGAATCAGTGCGCATGATAGAGAGGTTCAGAAAATGAAAGAAATGAAAACAGTCGACGCGGTGGGACAGGTGCTGTGCCACGATATCACTCAGATCATCAAGGACGTGAGCAAGGGTCCGGTGTTCCGGAAGGGACACGTTATCC
>CAMOXP010000125.1 GCA_946629205.1 uncultured Bacillota bacterium | reverse complement strand
CGGCGTTTCTTCCCGCCTTTCTTCGCAGCACGCGCCTGCTGGGCCGCCCACTCCTGCTCCTCACGGCGTCGGGCAGCCAATGAACGCCCTACCGTCCATACAACGTATACGAGAGCCGCTGCGACCAGGATGATGATCGTCGTCTTCGTATCGTTCATAAATCCGAAAAGCTTTCCGAAAATGATGACGCCGATCATAAACGCCCAGAAATATATGATTTTGCCTATGATTCCTCCATCCATGGGGAATACGCCTCCTTTATTCTTCTTCTGCTTCTCTCAGTCTGGCAATCAGTTCGCCTGCCTCGACCTGCTGTCCCTGACTGACGAAGATCTTGTCGATGACGCCGCCGGTAGTCGCGAGGATGTTCGTTTCCATCTTCATGGCTTCGATGACTGCGATCGGCTGTTTCTCCTCAACGGTTTCTCCCTCAGAGACAAGCAGTTTCACGATGCTTCCCGGAATATTGGCGCCGACTTCCATCGGATCTTCCGGATCGGCGAAGACCACATGTGTGCTGGCGGAAGCGTAATCAGCCGCCGCCTTGTCTTTGATCTTGACGAAGCTTCTGTTGCCGTTGACTTCGAAGATAACGTTACGGAATCCCTCAGCATCCGGCTCACGAATATCGACAAGTCTGATGACAAGCTCTCTTCCTTCACGTACCTTGACCTCGCAGGTCTCGTCCTCAGCCAGTCCGTGGAAGAAGATATCCGAACCCATGAACCGGAAGTATCCTTCATCCCGCATGCTCTTGCGGAAGTCATCGTATACCTTCGGATAGAGTGCGTAAGCCAGGCACTGCTGCTCGTCCGCATCGATGTCATAAGTCTCATCAAGGTATTTCTTGATGGCGTCAAAGTCTTCATCCGGCAGGAGTTCGCCCGGTCTGCATGTAATCGGCTCTCTTCCGTGGAGCACGAGCTTCTGCAGTTTTTCCGGGAATCCGCCTTCCGGCTGTCCCATCATACCCTCGAAGAAGGATACGATCGAGTCAGGGAAGTCCATATTGGCTGCTTTCTCATAAATGTTTTCAGGCGTCAGGTCGTTCTGCACCATGAAGATTGCCATGTCGCCAACTGCCTTTGAGGAAGGCGTTACCTTGACGATATCGCCCAGCATCTCGTTGACTGTCTTGTACATATCCTTGACTTCCTTGAACTTATGTCCAAGTCCGAAGGATTCCACCTGGGATTTCAGGTTCGAGTACTGGCCTCCCGGCATCTCATACTTGTAGATTTCTGCAGAGCCTGTCATCATATCAGACTCAAACTGCTTATATACAGGACGTACTGCTGCCCAATAATCAGAGATCTCCTGGATACCGTCCAGATCCAGCCCCGTATCCCTCTGGGCGCCTTCCAGCGCCGCCGCGATAGAGTTCAGAGCCGGCTGTGAAGTCAGTCCCGACATGCTGTTGAACGCAGCGTCTACGATATCGCATCCGGCGTTTGCCGCCATCATCAGGCTGGCGACGCCGTTTCCGGACGTATCATGGGTATGCAGATGGATCGGAATGCTGATTTCGTTCTTCAGCGCCTCGATCAGGACTTTGGCAGCCATCGGCTTCAGCAGTCCGGACATATCCTTGATGCCGAGGATATGTGTGCCGCGGCGCTCCAGTTCCTTCGCCATCTTCACATAGTAATCAAGATTGTATTTCGTTCTGGATTTATCCAGAATATCGCCAGTATAACAAATGCACGCTTCTGCGACCTTTCCCTGATTGAGTGTTTCATCCAGCGCCACTTCCATACCCTGGATCCAGTTCAGAGAGTCGAAAATCCTGAACACATCGATACCGGAACGTGCGCTCTCCTTGACGAAACGCCGGATGACGTTGTCCGGATAGTTTTTGTATCCGACTGCGTTGGCGCCGCGGATGAGCATCTGGAACATGATGTTCGGAATCAGTTCCCGCAGCGTTGACAGTCTCTCCCATGGAGATTCCTTCAGGAACCGGTACGCGGTATCGAATGTCGCGCCGCCCCACATCTCGATGGAGAACAGATCCTTGCCGTACTTGGCGACGGCAGGAGCGATTTTCTCCATGTCAACAGTACGTACGCGCGTCGCCATCAATGATTGCTGCGCATCACGCATAGATGTATCGGTCAGCAGCAGCTTGTTCTGCGATTTGACCCATTCTACGACGCCTTCCGGTCCTTTCTCATCCAGCAGCTGCTTCGTACCGCGAAGGATCGCCACATCCCCTGCCTTGATATCCGGAATGACCGGTTTATCGAAATTCGGCTTGATGCCTTTGTTGCCGTTGACATATTTTTCGCCCAGGAATCTGAGAACCTTCGTCTCTGACTCTGCACGCGGTTTGCTGTGCAAAAGCTGCGGATTGTCCGCTATAAATCCGGTATCGCACTCTCCTGCCCGGAAAATCGGGTGATTCAGCACGTTCATGAGGAAGTTCCGGTTCGTTTTGACGCCCTGGACCTTCAGTTCCCGGAGCGCTCTTCTGGCTTTGTTTGCTGCATCGTCCCAGGTTCTCGACCATGCGGTGACCTTGACCAGTAAGCTGTCATAGTACGGAGAGATCACCGCGCCCGCCTGCGCGTTGCCCGCGTCGAGTCGGATGCCGTAGCCGCCGGGTGAAATATACCGGGTGATCTGTCCCGTATCCGGCGCAAATCCGTTCTCCGGATCTTCTGTCGTCACACGGCACTGAATCGCGTAGCCGGTAGGTTTGATCTGACTTTGCTTGATATTGACCTCCTTGGAGTCAAGTTCATACCCCTCCGCAATGAGGATCTGTGCCTGCACGATATCAATGCCCGTTGTCATCTCAGTGACAGTGTGCTCTACCTGGATTCTCGGGTTCATCTCGATGAAATAGTGGTTTCCGTCTTTGTCGATGAGGAATTCCACTGTTCCTGCGCTCTTGTAGTTGACGGCCTTTGCGATCTTGATGGCATCCGCGCAGAGTTTCTTACGCAGTTCGTCAGAGATACTCAGAGCCGGCGTAAATTCGATGACCTTCTGATGACGTCTCTGGATCGAGCAGTCACGTTCACCGAGATGCACGATGTTGCCGTAGTTGTCACCAAGGATCTGCACCTCAATGTGCTTCGGCCGTTCAATGTATTTCTCAATGAAGATATCTTCTGATCCAAAAGCTTTCAATGCCTCTGATCTGGCGCTCTCGAACTGGGACGGGAGCTCCTCTGCGCTGCGCACGATACGCATGCCGCGTCCGCCGCCGCCTGCTGCCGCCTTGAGCATGACAGGATAGCCGCACTCCTCCGCGAACTCCAGCGCGGTCTTTACGTCGGGGATCTTCTCCGCAATGCCCGGAATCGTCGGTACACCGACAGACTTGGCAACGATCTTCGACTGGACTTTATCGCCCAGCTGATCCATCATGTCACCGGACGGACCGATGAACACGATGCCGTTCGCCTCGCAGGCACGGGCAAAATCCGAATTCTCTGCCAGGAATCCGTATCCCGGATGGATGGCGTCAATACCCTTGGTCTTCGCCAGTTCAATGATTTCATCTATTCCCAGATAAGCGTCAACAGGCGCTTTGCCCTGGCCTATCTGATAGGATCGGTCGGACTTTGTTCTGAACAGCGTTTCTTTGTCTTCTTCCGAATAGATCGCGATACTCCGGATATCCAGTTCCTTGCAGGCTCTGAATATTCTGATGGCGATCTCTCCGCGGTTTGCAACTAGTACACGCTTGAATTTTTTCTGTTCTGCCATAATGTAATACCTCTTTCAAAAAAACTATGTATATCAAAAAATATACATAGTAATTTTACCACATATTGACTTATTTTACCACACTAAAGTTTGTGAATTATGCCTTCGGCCGGTTACGCTTCCGGTTCTCCTCCGCGCACTGTAACATCCATATGCGGATACGGGATCTCGATCCCTGCTTCTGCAAAAGCATCCTTGACTCTTTTGCCCAGATCATAGCCGGCGTTCCAGTAGTCATCCACCTTGCAGTAGGCCAGGCAGTCGATATTGATGCCGCTTTCTTCATACTTGCCCGCCCCGATGATCGGCGCCGGATCGGATATGATGAATTCAGAATCCTCACAGACTTTCTTGAGTACATCGATTGCCTTTGGAATATCCGCTTCATAGGAGATGCTGTAAGTACGGTCCACTCTTCGAATCTCCCGGTTGCTTTCGTTGAACACGACGGAGGTGTTGATAATGCCGTTCGGGATGGTCACCGTCCTGCGGTCAAAGGTCCGCAGTTTGGTGAGGAACAGATCGATGGATTCCACGTATCCTCTCGTTTCGCCCACGCTGATCAGATCGCCCGCCCCGAACGGATGGGTAATGATGATCATGATCCCGCCGGCTACGTTG
>CAMOXP010000124.1 GCA_946629205.1 uncultured Bacillota bacterium | reverse complement strand
TGTTCAGATTATAATAGGTCTCTTTGCCGGATGGTCCGCTGATCGATCCTCTGGACCGGGTAAGGACAGGGCCGTTATAATCAAAGGCTCCCTGGATGGCTTTGTATTCCTCTGAGTTTTCGATATCTTCTTCAACGGTGCATGGCACAAACCGGTAGGAACCATCCTCGTTCAGCCCGTCGTCCAGTTTGGTGCCGACCATGACGACCTTGTCTTTGTCTTCTTTGACGACTTTTTTCTCGATGGTCTTCTTGGATGTCACCTTGCCGTTTTTGATGACTACATCTGAGGATATGCTGCGCTTGCCGTCCTCTCCTTCCTCCCGGACTTCTGTCTCCCCTTTCATGAGTTCATCGGTTTCCTTCCTGACAGTATCCCTTTTAATGACTTCTGTCTCCAAAGCGGTTCCGATGATGATGATCTCGCAGTCAGGCTCTTTTAATACCTGCTCCGCGATCTCCTGCCCGTCCTGAGTCTGCAGGTGCTTGCCGAATTTCAGCTTCTCATACTGAATGTCGAGATTGGTTTTGCCGTCTGTCAGCACCATATCTCCAACATATTCGTTGATGATATCTTTCACAGCCTCCTCAGCTTCATCTCTGGATGGAGTATAGCCCAAAAGCTTCGCCCCTGCCTCGACAGCATAGGCCTGCTTGATGCGCTGCCCATCAGGCGACAGGGCGTACGTATCCCATTTGACGAACGCCGCGATCCCGACCACAACAACATTCAGCGCGAGCAGAAAGAGAAGGATATTTGTCAAATGTCTGTTGTTCAATAGCTCTCTCATGTGTCCTCCCGTGTGATTGCACCCATGCTTTTCAGGAGTTTCTTTTCTTCATACATCAAGGCGTCTGCCCGCTCAAAAGCATCATGAAGGCTGCTGTCCGATCCGGGCCGGTACTCCGAAAGACCGCCCGAAATGACAACTTCATTCGTACTGATATGCTCTTCCGAACGGTCATGCAGCGCCTGGAGCAGGTCCTTCCTGCTGAGATACTCCTGCCCTTGAAGGACCGCGACAAACTCATCTCCGCCGACACGATAAACCGGACTGTGCCGGAAAATTTCACAGATGATCCTGCTTGCCTTAAAGATATATTCATCGCCCGCTTTGTGACCAAGTGTGTCATTGATGGCCTTCAATCCGTTCAGGTCGCAGACTGCAACGGCAAACTCATCTGCCTCCCCTTCTTCAATGGATGCGCACGATCAGCAGGCCAATGATGGACCCCATTGGTCCCGCCTGGGACAGATAGGAGCTGCTGGTGACAACAAGAGAGCCCCAGCCTATAGCCGAGCCAACCGACAGTGCCCAGACTGCCAGCGGTGACAGATATGGCTGGAGATGATCTGTATTATTGTTAGATGATGTTTGCCCCTTCATCTTGCACACACCTCTTCACAGCAAACGTGCTCCTTAATCTACCTTCTTCTCTTGCCTATCCCGCTTCTGTCTGCCTTTGTACGCCCGGTAGCCGAAGAGTATGGCTGCCAGCAGAAACGCAAGGATAACGACGATCGGAACGATCGGAGAAGTTCCCTTCACATTCTGGATCAGGTCGGATTTTTCCCCGTAAGTATAGTAGCGGTACAGAGCCAGGGCCAGATCGTGCGCTTCCGCAGCCATTTCCTTGTCCGCCTCTGTCATGATCTCCTCACGCGCCGTTGGGGACTGCTCCTCGGAAATCTGTGCCTGCAGTGCGTTGAAACGTTCAAAGAACTCTTCCTGCTTTTGCTTGAGATTGTACTCCGCCAGTTTGATCTGATCCTCATCCAGATCGCCGTGGGTCAATACGCCTGATAATGCGCTGAACGTTCCTATATAGGACTTTTCCCAACCGCTCGGATGGACATGGTATTCCTCATCATAGTAATAGTAATCGCCGGTTTTAGGCTTTTGCTCTGTGATTCCCTCCTCGTCGAGACCAACCTGATAGCCCTCCCAGGTATCGGTCAAAAGCATCGGATAGCTTGGTACGAACACGTTGTACATGCAATTATCCATCGCAAACCACTCCACGGTGCCAAGCTTTTGCTCCTGCTCGGGATAGAAGCGGTACAGATGCGTGTTTACATTCTCCTCGTGGCCGATCGGGTAAATGCGGAATACAGCCAGCATGTCAGCCAGTGACATGGTGGAGTCTTTGAGGGTCAGGTTGTTGTGAAGCGCGGTGATGTTTCCGTCCTCATCCAGATTCGTCATGATGTAGTCGTTGTCTTCCAGCGCGTTCTCCGTCGTCCACTTGTCTGTACCCTCCAGATAGTTCAATCCGGCTGCCTGGCGCTCTCTGACACGTTCATTCCAATCCTCGTCCCAGATCACCACATAATCGTTGTAGGATGTGCGGTAATCGATGATGTTTTTCTCCTCATCACCGACAAAAGTGCCTGCTTTCTTGGCCACGCTGATCACATTCTTTGAGGCGATCACATTGTCTGTATCATCCAGATCGATGCGGCCGATCACACCGATATTGTGCTGCAGGAAGCAAACGCCGGACGGCAGTTTGACTGCGATGTACTCATGACCGGACAGGTTTTCGACGTACCATTGCTCGTTCTGGTCACAGATCATCACGCCGGAGCCTTCTTCAAACGCGCCGACAGTGTCATAGATATCAAGCAAAAGCTCCACCCCGTCGCGGGCGCTGGATGCTTCTGAAAGCAGGATCGTTGCCGTTTCCGCTTCGCTGATGCCGACTTCCGTGAAGGGATCCGTTTCTTGGATGTCCTCGTTCGCATCCAGAGACTGGGTCGCGCTGACGGTGACGCCGTGATCATTGGTGCCGGCTTCCTCATATGGCGTGTGTTTATGGGTGCCATCGCAGTCTGGGCACACCCCGGAAAGATTGTCATCGCGGCGGGCTGTATATTCGTAGCTGTCATGGGTGAATTCCCATGTGAAACCGTAGCAGCCCTGATAGGTTTCGCCTTTTTTGTGGTTGCCTGCCGGGGAGACATAATATATCTTATTGGAATCCGCATAGACTTCTTCCGTACGCATGAACGCGTTCGCGCCGTCATCTGTATAATCCCCGCCCACATACATCAGACTGCATGCGCTGGCGTTGCTCGGCCAGCATATGGTGACCAGAATAATTGCCACAATGGGGATATAGAGTATTTTCTTTTGTACTATCTTCATCCGGACACCTCCTCAAGGAAACTCCTTCAGCCATCCAATGCCCTCCGCAACCCAGTCTATTGTTCTTCTGTCAAATACGGAACCATGATCTTCGCTAATGCCTTGTTTCCGGTTGCGTTGGGGTGAGACCCGTCCATGAACCACTCCGGGTGGTCTTTTGTTTTCTCATACATATCGATCATGGGAACGTCTAATTCCTTGGCAACTTCTCTGACGGTTGGAGCGATCTCGTTTTCGATGATGTCGTTATTGAGGTCGAACGCCTCTTCCGCTTCTTCAAAAGCCCTCGGAGGCGTAGCCAGAAAGACTTCGGGATGGCTCTCCAGATCGATGTAAGTCTGCGCAAAAGCTTTCAATTCGGAATGAAAATCTCCGGTATTCCAGTTCTGCGGCTTGCTGTCGTTGGATCCGAGCATGATGACGTAGGTATCTGCGTTTGCGTTTATGGATTCGTCATACATGTAATGTGCTGTATACGGCTCATCGCCTTCTTTCAACAGCGTCTTCCCGCTGACGCCGTAGTTCAGCGCCTGGTATCCATCGCCCATCATTCTCTCAATATAGGCCGGATATGTATGCTCCTTTGACTGTTCGGTGACCCATACACCGTTGCCAAAGGTAACGCTGTCCCCTACAAAGGCAAGGTGGACAGCATCGTCTTTTATCTTCGGAATCTCAGGGTTTTCTAACTCGGCGTATATGTCGGAATCCGCCTGGGTTGATGACTCCGCCTGGGTCTGTGTTTCTTCCTGGGTCTGCGTCTCTTCCGGGGTCTGCGTTTCCGCATCGAAAGAAGAACAACCTGTCAGTATCAAGCATACAACCGTTCCGATTAATATGAGTAGAATTCTTTTATTCTGTATACGAACCAAAGCCCTCGATTGCCTCATCTATGGTCATTTCGCCTGTTCCAACGCCATAATTCGCCTTTCTGACCTGTATGACTGCGTCATCCGTCAGTCCGATCACTTCCGGCGACAGGACGCGGGATTCCGGAACCTCACCGAATGCAGCATATATTCTGTTGAATGACAGGTCCTTCGTCGGGGACATGAGTCCCTTGTTCTGCGCCATGTTGTTCAGTTCCTGCGGCGTGACCAGGAAACGCATGAACTCGTTGGCCATGTCCAGGTTCGCGCTGTCTTTGTTGACAGAGAACTGCAGATTCGGCATGTCAAGGAAGCTGACGCCTTCGTCTGAAATCGGAACCGGGGCGAATGTGTATTCAAATGGATTCGCGATAAACGCCTCGGATTGGCTTTCGCGTTTCTTTGTTCCGGATACAGTATCTCCGGA
>CAMOXP010000123.1 GCA_946629205.1 uncultured Bacillota bacterium | reverse complement strand
GTGACGATGTAAAATCCCTGTGTGTGACCGGGATCCCGTTATAGGCCGGCACCGCAATGGGCGATGTGATGCCCGGCACGATTTCATAAGGCACATCATGCTCTGCCAGAAGTTCCAGTTCTTCGCCGCCCCGTCCGAAGAGGAACGGGTCGCCCCCTTTCAGCCGGACTACCTTCTTCCCCTTCTGCGCCTCCTCAAGCAAAAGCACATCGATCTGTTCCTGGGGCATGGTGTGGTTCCCTGACCGCTTGCCGACGCTGATATACTCTGCTTCCTTTGGAAACAGCGAGAAGATCGAATCGCCGATAAGGGCGTCATAGACTATCAGGTCCGCGTCTTTTATAATTTCCACTGCCTTGACGGTGAGCAGTCCCGGATCCCCCGGGCCAGCACCTACAAGCCATACTTTTCCTGTCATTACTCATACCGTCCCTTCATGATCTTCGCAAGCCGGATGCCCAGTTCCTCGGCCTCTTCCGGATTTCCTGTGATCGATTCCCTGTGCCACTTGCCCGTCGGATCGTCATAGTACAGTCCTTCGATCGTAAGTTCTTCGTCCCCGCATACTGCAAAAGCTGCAATCGGGGAGGAGCATCCGCCGTCGAGCCAGCGGACAAAGGCACGCTCTGCCAAAACCTCCCGTTCGGTCTTCTTATCGTTGAAGCCGTCGGCCCAGTTGTAATCTTCTCCGCGTCTTCCCTGCACAGCCAGTACGCCCTGGCCGGCCGCCGGAAGAATTTCGGACGGTTCGAAATACTTGTAAATGCGGTCCTCCAGACCGAGCCGGATCAGCCCCGCTGCTGCCAGCACCAGCGCGCCGTACTGCCCTTCGTCAAGCTTTCTGAGCCGGGTCTGCACGTTTCCTCTGACGCTTTCCACTCTCGCCTGGGGATAGAGTTTTTCAATCTGTATCCTTCTTCGGAAGCTGGAGCTGCCGATCGGTTTGCTGAAGTCGATTTCATCTGCGCCCTCCGGCAGGACCAGGACATCCCTGGGATCCTCCCGTCCGGAGAAGGCGATGACCGGCAGTTCTTCAGACACCTCCATCGGAAGATCTTTCAGCGAGTGGACGGAAATATCACTGCGTCCGTCCAGCAGCGCATGATCCAGTTCCTTTACGAAAAGGCCTTTGCCGCCGATTTTATCCAGCGTCTTGTTCAGGATCTTGTCTCCTGTTGTCTTCATTTTGACGAGTTCGTACTCCACACCGATCCCTGTCAGGTAATCGCCGACCAGTTCGCTTTGGATGACTGCGAGCACGCTTTCTCTGGTTCCGATCCTTACCGGTTTCATATTCCTTCCTCTTTCATATTCCTTCTTCTGTCAATATTTCCTGGATGCGTTCCCGGACCTTTTTTGCTTTTGCATGATCCTTGCCTGATGCCGTGATGCCGATGACGGTATCTCCCTGCCGGACGATGCCCGGGAAGTAGAAGTCGCACAGAATCTTATCGCTGGACACATTGACCGGAATGCCTTTCTGACGGCACATCAGAGCGATCTGCTCGTTCAGTTCCGCATCATCCGTCGCTGCGAATACAAGATCCTTCTCTTCAAGATCTTCATCTTCGAACTCCCGCATGATCCAGCTGACCTCCCCTTCCTCTGTGAGTCCGAGGATACTGCCGTCCGCTTCCGGCGCAACGATGGTGATCCGCTGGGTGAACGGCGCCAGGGCGTTGATTCTCCGCGCAGCGATCTTTCCGCCTCCGACGAAGAGGATCTCCTTTTCGCTGATGTCCACGAATAGCGGGAAATACTGTCTTTCTGTCATTGCCTTTTCCTCCTCTTCAGCACCAGATTCAGGATACCGCCGCCGATGATGATGAGCAGCGCGATATAGATCACACGCTTCGCCGCTTCCTGCGGGACCTTCGTCACGGAGTTGATGGTATCCTTGTAAAATGTCAGTTCATATTCGATCTCCACCGAATCGCCCATAGCTGTCGTGTCCGCAATGACACGGATCGGCTGATCGAACAGCGCTACCGGGATCGTGAACGTGGAGTTGCCTCCGTCTTTGGATTCGTTTTCGTATTTGATGCCGTTGATTTTCATGTAGTCGTAGTGGGAACTGCTCCAGAGCAGTCTGGCGTAGGCCTTGCCGCCCTTGACGATAAACCAGGTCGGCGAGCTGACCGAAGCTCTTCCCGAACCGCCTATCATGTTGACCTCGATGGAATAGGTGTCGTCCTCCATATCTATCTCCGCCGGGATCAGGAACGATGCATTGTTCTCGGCTTTTTCTTTTCCTTCTCCCGTCGGATCCTGGTCCGCGCCGGAGCCTTTCTTCTCGTCATACTGTTCCACGGCTTTGTCGATCAGATCGTAATCGGGCAGTTTGATCTTGATCGCTTTCTCCGGCAGGCTGGACGCGTCGATCAGGATGTCCCTGTCGTACCACTGTCCTTCTTTTTTGCTGAAGGCGGCGCAGGCAATCGGCGTGTTCAGCGCCTCCACTGGGATGGTGAAGCTGCCCCGCGCATCCTTTTCGTCCGCGAAGATATAGTCCTTCTCCGGAGCTTTTGCGGCATCCACTGATTTCCCCATGTATACGCACTTGTAGCTGGTGCTGTCGATGGTCATGACCGCCTTCATCCTGCCGCCCTTGACCGTCAGCTTGCAGGCGTAGATGCTGAAAAAGCCGGAGCTGCTTTCCATTTCGACATCGTAGGTACCGTCCGCGATGCTCCTGCCGTAGACCGGCGTCATGCCGTACTTTCCCACTTCTTTCGTCTGGGCTGTCTCGGCACTTGAAGCAACATCCTCATAGCCTTCGGCAGCCCACGCATGATCCACGCATACCGGACAGAATATGGTCATGGACACTGCAAGCAGCGCAGCGAAAAGGACAGCCGCGATGCTCCTTCCTATGGAATTGTGTCCTCTGTATTCAGTCATGTTCTGTTTCCTGTGTGTTTCCTGTATTTTTCCTATATGTTCTGCGCATGCTCCGCGTGCTCCGCGAACATGTCCTGTATCTCTTTGTATTCTCCCAGTCCTGCCAAGATCACTTCTGTGGTGTATCCCCCTGCTTCCAACTGTTTCTGCCAGGAATCCGGTGTGTTTCCTGCCAGATCGTTGACGGCGTGGTCCCCTGCCACGATCATCAGCGGCGCGAGGGTGACCTTCCTGTACCCCGACTGGTCGAGCAGCGCCTTCGCATCCTCGAATGCCGGCGTGCCTTCGACAGTCCCCACGAACACATTGTCCGCGCCTGCAGAGGCGAGGCTGTCCTGCAGCTGTTCGTAGACCGGTACCGGATGTTTTTCCGATCCGTGCCCCATCAGAAGCAGAGCTTCATCATTGCGGCAAAGTTTCCGCACGATCTGCGCCACACGCTCCCTGTCCTCTTCGGTATCCAGCAGCGGCCGTCCCACGGCGATACGCTCGAACCGGTCCGCGAACGCACTGACGATCTCCAGCATGCGCCGGTTCTCGTAGCCGTCCGACAGGTGGGTCGGCTGGACGGTCACATCCGTGACCCCGGCATCGGCCAGTTTCTGCAGCGCATCCTCCGGCGTATCGATCGCCAGCCCTTCTGCTTTTGCAACTTTCTTTATGATAAAGCTGCTGGTCCACGCACGCCGCACGTCCCTGTCCGGGAAACGCTCTACCAGCTTCTGCTCGATCGCACCGATCGTACGCTCGCGCGTCTGCACATATGAAGTTCCGAAGCTGATGACCAGCAATGCTTTGTCTTTCATCATTACAAATTCTTCATTACAAGTTCTTCTTTTTATATACAAAGGCAACAGAGATGGCCGAGAATACTGCCAGGTACAAAAGCAGCACGATCCACCCGAACACGCCTGTCGTTCCTCCTGCGGATACGCTGCGGATCATTTCGCAGGCTTGTGACAGGGGCAAAAGCTCCACGAACTGCCGGATCCCCATGGGCATCTGCTCTGTGGAGAAGAACGTGTTGCACAGGAAGGACATGGGCATGATGATATACGACGTGAAACGCGGTGCGTCCGTGTAGCTCTTCGCCAGGAACGACAGCACCAGCGCGATCGTCGAGAACACGAGACCATTCAGGAACATGACCAGGAAGGAACAGCCGTTAAAGGTCAGATCCGCCGCGATGGGCATCGTGATGAGCAGGATGATACAGGCGGCGTACATGCCCCGCAGGCTGCCGCCGATGACCTGCCCCAGAATGAACTGCCACAGCGGCGTCGGCGAGACCATGACCTGATCGAGGGCCTTCTCGTACAGCCGCTGCACGCTCATGTTCTGTGCCACGGCGCTGAAGCTTCCGGTCATGGTGGACATGGCTACGATGCCGGGCACCAGGAAGTTCAGATACGGCTCCCCGTGGGAGGTGGTCTGGATCCCGAGTCCGAACACGATAAGATACATCAGCGGCGTGATGGTCGCCGCCAATGTGATCTTATAGAAGTCCCTGCGGAACTCTCTCCATTTTTCCCACAATACTGCAATGATTCCCATA
>CAMOXP010000122.1 GCA_946629205.1 uncultured Bacillota bacterium | reverse complement strand
CACCGCTCCACAGAGTTCTTGAGCTGGTCAGAAGAGAAGCGGCGAGATACGGCGTTAACGTGATCGGAACAGAAGTCATCGGACTGGCGCCGATGAAGGCGTTCTTTGACGCAGCAGAGTATTATCTGCAGATCGAAGACTTTGACCCGGATGTTCAGGTCATCGAGAATCACTTGCTGTAAGGCTGAAATCACTACCATCTTCAGAGTGGCTAGTAGGAGGTGAAGGTGTATGACTGATCAGGTTTTGAAAGGAGAATCTTCTCTGGCGGACGAAATCGTCCAGATTTTGCGAAGCAGGATCATAAACGGCGAATACGCTATCGGTGAGAAACTGGTGGAGAACAAGATCGCCAAGGAACTCAAGGTCAGCAGGACGCCGGTAAGGGAAGCGTTCAAGCAGCTGACGAAGGAGAACCTTATTGAGTATGTTCCGAACAAGGGTTGTTTCGCCAAAGGATTCGAGCAGAACGATCTGCAGGACATCTATGCCGTCAGGATCGCGGTCGAACAGTTGGCTGTTGCCTGGGCAATCAAAAACAAGACGGATGAAGACATGGCAAAGCTTAGGGAACAGCTTGAGGTCATGAGTCTTTATACTGCCAGCGGGATGGTGGAGAAACTCATCCAGGCTGATGAGGAGTTCAACAATGTCCTGTATCAGATGGCCCGGAGCAGGTTCATCACCCAGGCGTTAAGGTCTTACCAGGAGTACATTGATCTGGCCCGGCAGGGAATCCTCGCCAGACGCGAGAATCTGCCGGAGATCCTGGAAGAACACAAAAGCATTTACGAGGCTGTAGAAGCCGGCGATGAAGACGCCGCGAAGGAGGCGGTCGCACGGCATCTTGAGGCCGCGGCAAAGAGAGCCGAAGCAAGGTGGCTGTAAAGAAAAATACATTGTACTCGTTTAGTATCCGTTCACGTACCCGTCCGCGTTTTTCGCGGGCGGGTTTTATATTGCCTCGGATTGTATGGGGATTGTACCTAAACAGTATTTAATCCCGTGCGCCCCTTGACAGATAAGGGCGGAAGCGTTATATTAGTGTAGCTGTTTAATTATTTATTTGGGTAAAGCGCTGAAGCAACAGGAGCGCAATAATAATCGAACACAGTAAAACTATATTAAAGGAGAAAGATAGATGATCAAGATTCTGAAAAAAGGCGAATACGTATTGGACGACGTACTGATCAGAGACAGATCCGGCAGAGATGTCAGCCAGGTCGTTTCAGAGATCGTTTTTGGTGTGAAGATGGGCGGGGACCCGACCCTGAAGAATTACACCAAAGCGCTGGACGGCGCGGATGTGAAGGATCTGGAACTCACGAAGGAGGAGATCGATGCAGCGGTGGCGGAGGTGCCGGCAGATGTCATGGAGACATTGCAGGAGGCAGCCGACCGGATCGCCTTTTATCATAAAGCACAGCTCAAGGAAGGCTATGTCCTCGAAGAAGACGGCGTGAAGCTCTGCCAGAAGGTGACCCCGCTGAAGAGGGTCGGCATCTACATTCCGGGCGGCACGGCGGCGTACCCGTCGACCGTTCTGATGAACGCGATCCCGGCGAAGATCGCCGGCGTTGGGGAGATCGTTATGGTATCTCCGCCGTCTAAGGACGGCTGCATTGCGCCTGTTATTCTGGCGGCGGCGAAGATCGCCGGCGTGGACAGAGTGTTCCGCATCGGCGGCGCCCAGGCTGTAGCGGCGCTGGCTTACGGGACGGAGTCTGTCCCGATGGTGGACAAGATCGTAGGCCCCGGAAACGCCTATGTAGCGGAAGCGAAGCGGCAGGTCTTCGGACAGGTCGGAATCGATCTCATCGCAGGACCGAGCGAGGTGCTTGTCATTGCGGACAAAGGCAGCGATGCGCGCATCATCGCGGCGGACATGCTGTCTCAGGCAGAGCATGACAGGATGGCGACAGCCGTGCTGATCACAACAGATCAATTCGTGGCAGAAAGAACCGCGGAACAGCTTGAAATGCAGCTGGCGGATCTGCCGCGGCAGGACATCGCCAAAGAGTCCATCGAAGTCAACGGCAAGATCATCATCGCGGATACGATCGATGAGGCGATCGACCTTGCCAACAAGCTGGCTCCGGAGCATCTGGAACTGTTCCTGGACGATGCAGAGAAGTACGCCGACAAGATCGAAAACGCCGGATCTGTGTTTGTAGGCAAAAACTGTCCGGAAGCACTTGGCGACTACTTCGCAGGACCGAACCATACGCTGCCCACTTCGGGCACCGCGAGATTTGCAAGTCCTCTGACTGTAGACGACTTCACCAAGAAAATGTCACTGACCTTCTATGACCCGGCAGCTCTCGAATACGCCAAGGATAAGGTGGCGCTGCTGGCCAGAGAAGAGGGGCTCGAAGGACACGCCAGGTCCATACTGAGCCGATTTGAATAGACCGGGACGGGGCGGGCGCGCCCGCCCCGCAAGGGAGCACAAGAATGATCATCAATCAGGAAATATTCAGTAACAAAGAAAAAGCCATGTTTGCCCTCAGACAGCTGTACGCAAGTCATGGCTTTTCCATGTACAGGATGAGTAAGTTCGAGGAGTTCGAACTGTATGCCTCCAATATGGACTTTCTGGATTCCGGGCAGATTATAACCTTCACGGATACAGACGGCATGCTGATGGCACTGAAACCGGACGTCACCCTGTCCATCGTTAAAAACAACCGGCACATCGGAAACCGGATCATCAAACTATACTACAACGAAAACATCTACAGAGTCTCGCCGAAGACCCATTATTTCAAGGAGATCATGCAGGTCGGGCTGGAGTGCCTGGGCGCGGTGGACAGCGCGTGCATCAGCGAGGTGCTGCTGCTCGCTGCGGAGAGCCTTCAGGTCTTAAGCGACGAGCCGAAGCTGGACGTCTCCAATCTGGACATCCTGACCCAGCTCCTCGAAAGCTGCAGCCTGTCCAGAGACGCAGAGGAACAGATTACCGAATGCATCAGCAGCAAGAACGCGCACGGGCTGAAGCGGGTCTGCAGAGAAGTCGATCTGGGGCCGGCAAGAGCCGAGCTCCTGAACGCTCTGGTGACGACCTACGGCGACCCGGAAGAGGTGATCCCGCAGCTGGAGCAGGCGTTCCTGGACACCCCGATCTTCTCATCGGAAGAAAAGAGTGCCTTTGCGAAAAGCATTGACGCGCTGAAAGAGATCGTCGAAGCCTTCCGCGAGGCAGGGCTTGAGGAAATGCTGAACATCGACTTTTCTGTTGTGGGAGATCTGAAATACTACAACGGCATCATCTTCAAAGGCTTTGCGGCCGGCGTACCGGACGGCGTTATTTCGGGCGGCCAGTACGATAAACTGATGAAGAGCATGAAGCGGACCTCGAAGGCCATCGGCTTCGGCGTGTACATCGACAGTCTCGGCAAGCTCTCGAAATTCGACGGTGAGGAGGTGGAGATCAAGTGACTGACACGAAAAAGGTAAAAATGGTCAACATCGCACTTCCGAAAGGCAGACTGGGAGACAAGGTCTACGACATGTTCGAAAAGGCCGGCTTCGAGTGCCCGTCGATCAGAGAAAAGAACCGTAAACTCGTCTTCGAGAACCCCGACGCAGGCGTGCGCTACTTCTGGGTGAAGCCCTCCGACGTCGCCATCTATGTCGAGCGCGGCGCGGCGGATATCGGCGTGGTCGGCAAAGACATACTCATGGAGGCAAAATCCAATGTATATGAACTGCTGGATCTGAACGTGGGCAAGTGCCGCATGGCGGTCGCAGGCCCTGAGGGTTTCCGGTACGACAGGGACAATGAGCTGAGAGTCGCCACCAAGTTCGTGAACGTGGCCAGGGAATTCTACGCAGCTTCCGGTACTGACATCGACATCATCCACCTGAACGGCTCCATCGAACTGGCGCCGATCCTCGGGCTTTCGGATGTCATCGTGGATCTGGTGGAGACCGGCACGACCCTCCGCGAAAACCACCTGGAGGTCGTGGAAGAAATCGCGAAGATCAGCGCCCGTCTGATCGCGAACAAGTCCAGTTTCAAATTCAAGACAAAACAGATAGAGACCATCACGCAGAAACTGGAGGAGATCATCGAATGAGCAGATTTTTAAGCGACAGATATAAAGACCTTGAACCATACGTTCCCGGGGAACAGCCCCAGGACCAGCAGTATGTGAAGCTCAACACCAACGAATCTCCCTTCCCGCCGCCACCCGCGGCTATAGCAAAAGCATCTCAGGCGGCAGAGCGTCTGCAGCTGTATTCGGACCCGGACTGCAGGGTCCTGTCGGAAAAACTGGCGGACATGCTGTCCGCCCAGTGCGCGGGCGAGGGCGCGTGCACAGGAGAGGACGCCGCTGCAACGTCGGCCTTCACGCGGGAGAACGTGATCATCACCAACGGCTCGGACGAAGTGCTCAACTTCGCCTTCATGGCATACTGCAGCAGTGAGAAGCCGGCTATCTTCCCGGACATCACCTACGGATTCTATCCGGTGTTCGCGGATATGAACGGCGTGCC
>CAMOXP010000121.1 GCA_946629205.1 uncultured Bacillota bacterium | reverse complement strand
AGGCGACTTACGAAGCCCTGACCGAAGAGGAAAAAGAAATCCTTACTGATGCATGTAAGATCTACGTGATCAAAGGCAAGCCTGTGCACATCGTCAAGGGCGAGCCGTTCAATATCAAAGTGACGTATCCGTACGACCTTACTGTAGCAGAGACACTGATGAAAGGCGGAAGAGATGTTTAATACCATATACAGACTCGTCAAACCGAGAAAATTTGAAACAGAGTTTACCGACATTGACCTGACCCAGGATGTCGTGGTCGTCCGGCCGACACATCTTTCGATCTGCAATGCCGACCAGCGCTACTATCAGGGCAAGAGAGCTCCGGAAGTGCTGAAGAAGAAGCTGCCGATGGCGCTGATCCATGAAGGCATCGGCAAGGTCGTCTACGACAGCAAAGGCGAATTCGCAGAAGGGGAATGTGTTGTCATGATTCCGAATACGCCGGTGGAAGAGGACGATGTCATTGCGGAGAACTATCTGCGCAGCAGCAAGTTCCGGGCCAGCGGATTTGACGGATTCATGCAGGACAACGTGCCGATGAGACGGGACAGACTGGTTCGGCTGCCGGACGGTATCAACAAAGAAGTGGCCGCATTCACGGAGATCGCATCGGTCAGCTTCCACGCCATATCCAGATTCCAGAGATTCTCACATGAGAGGAGAAATCACATCGCCGTCTGGGGCGACGGAAATCTTGCCTTCATCACATCCCTGTTCATCAAGTACAGGATCCCTGATGTGAAGCTGAGCATCTTCGGGATCGATGAAGATAAAATGAGCGAGTTCACATTCGCGGACGGAACTTATCATGTAGATGAGATCCCGGAGGATATGGCCTTTGATCATGCCTTCGAGTGTGTCGGCAATATGGCTTCCGGCACCGCGATCAACCAGATCATCGATTACATCAATCCGGAAGGAACGATATCGATCCTGGGCGTATCGGAGGATCCGGTTCCGATCAACACGAGAATGGTTCTGGAGAAGGGCCTCAGGATCTTCGGCAGCAGCAGAAGCGGCCGGAAGGATTTCGAAGAGATCGTGCAGTTCTATGCGGAGAATCCGGAAGTCGTGAACTATCTGGAGCGCATCGTCGGCGAGGTCTTCGACGTGAGAGAGATCGACGATTTCACAAAGGCATTTGAGGCGGACATCCATAAAGCCGGCGGCAAGACCATCATGATCTGGAACAAGTAATGGAGATAAAGTAAAGTGGAAACGATAAGAACAATAGTGAGCGAACATGTCGAGTGGAGGTCACAGATATTCAAGCTCGCGAAAGCAGACATTATCAAAACATACAGCGGCGCGGCTTTAGGCTGGGCGTGGGCGCTGGTCAAACCGACCATCATGATATTCGTGTTCTGGTTTGCCTTCACCTACGGATTGCGTCACGGCGGAGATATTGACGGATATCCTTTCGTGCTCTGGATGATCCCCGGTTTCATTGCATGGTCTTCTTATATGAGCGACATGCTGACCCAGGGAGCGGGGTGTATCAGAAAATACAAATTCCTTGTCACGAAGATGAAGTTTCCGGTATCGACGATTCCGTCTTTTATCAGCATATCCAAATTCTCTATTCACCTGTGTCTGATGGTGCTGGTGGTTATGATCTTCATTGTGACAGGTCATTATCCTGACGTCTACTGGCTGCAGCTGCCGTTCTACATGTTGTGCATGATTGCATTCTTTACCGCATGGGGTCTGTTCTCCTCCTTGCTGTCGGCCATGAGCGTGGATTTCCTGAACCTGATCAAATCGGTGACGCAGGCACTATTCTGGCTTTCGGGGATCATGTGGGATGTCAACAAGATCAATAGTCCGACGGTGCAGTTCATCATGCACTTTAATCCAATCACCTACATTGCGACAGGATACCGGAACTGTTTTATCTACAAGGTTTGGTTTTGGGAGCAGGGAGAACGGTTTGCGATGTTCCTGATCGTGTATATCGTGATGGTGATTCTGGCTCTGTGGGCGTATAAGAAACTAATCAAAGAAATCCCTGATGTACTGTAGGAGATGAGATGAACGAGAATAACGAGAATAAAGTCGTAATCGAATTCAAGAACGTTACGAAGAGATATAAACTCTACAAGAGCGACAAGCAGCGTTTGTTTGCGGTTTTTTCCAAGAGTGTCAAGTATAAGGAAAAGCTTGCCGTTAACGATGTGAGCTTCCAGATCCGCCGGGGCGAGTCTGTTGCGTTTCTCGGCAAGAACGGCGCAGGAAAATCCACCATCCTCAAGATGATGACGGAGGTCGCCTTCCCGACGAGCGGCGAGATCATGATCGACGGCAGAGTCAGCGCGCTGCTGGAACTGAGCTCCGGTTTCGACATGGAGATGACCGGCCGCGACAATATCTACCTGAAAGGTCAGCTCTACGGTCTTAAAAACAGCGAGATCGCCGAGTTGGAGGATACCATCGTAGACTTCGCGGAGCTTGACGAGTACATCGACCAGCCGGTCAGGACCTATTCCAGCGGTATGCGGGCAAGGCTGGGCTTCGCCGTGAGCATCAATATCCGGCCGGAAATCCTCATCGTCGATGAGGCGCTCAGTGTCGGAGATAAAGAATTCCGTAAGAAGTGCCGTCAGAAGGTAAACGAAATCATCGAAAAGGACAATGTCACTCTTGTTTTCGTTACCCATTCGATTGGGATGGCGAAAGAGTTCTGCAAGCGGGGCATCGTCATGAAAAAAGGCAAGCTCGTATACGACAGCGACATCGACGACGCGATCAAGTACTACGATCCGCCAAAACCCAAGAAGTAAGTAAGGAGACCGACCTGTGCCGAAAGTTTCAGTAATCATACCAATAGACAATCAAGCGAAGGAGCTGGATCAGACACTGGAATCCCTGCGCGGCCAGTCATTTAGGGATCTGGAGGTCATCGCGGTAGAGAGTGGCGCACCGGAAGAAGTCCGGCGCGTCATTGACAAATACTGCGCGGAAGATGAGCGGTTTTCCTGCATTCAGCAAGGGGAAACTGCTGATTTTGATGCCAGAAACGCAGGCCTGGATCATGCAACAGGAGAGTATATTCTCTTTGCCGGTCCCGGTGATGTGCTGCCGGAACGTGCGCTCACGGATCTGCATGGAACGGCGAAGAAACAGGTTGCCGACCTGGTCATCGGACTTGTGGAAACCACGCAGCTTGACGGTATCTGCATGCCGCAGTCACTGACACAGCTTGCAGGTAAGGTCAACATCGATAAGTACGACCTGGCGCTGCACAGGGCCACGGAACTATGGGGCAAACTGTTCCGCCGGGAAATCATAGAAAAAGGCGCCATCCGGTTCCCGCAGCTCTCCCATATGGAAGATGCTGTTTTTGTATATCGGTTTTCCCAAAGCTGCAATTCCATTGCGGGCTGCAATGCTCTGGTATACAACCGTGTTGAGCGGGCGGACTTCATGGATCCGGCGCTAAAGGAGACCATCGGAATCGAGACTGTCAAAGAGTATTTCGAGGCCCTTGACAGAATCGAAGAGGCGGTCGAAGCATCCTACGCTGAAGCGGAGCAGCAGCGCCGTGCGGAAGGCGCTCCCGATAATGAGATGGAGGAGTTGGCGTGCCGGTTCCGTCTGTTCCGGGAGGATATGTATGTCCGGTTCGTCCAGGACGCATTGCTGGGCAGACTGTACCGCCGGCTCTGGCGGCTGGACAGCGAGAGCCTGGAGGCCATTGAGGAGAGAATCTGCGCATACCGGACCAGGATTTTCCCATCCAACTGGGAGAAATCCATCGACGGGGAAAACGGAGACCTGGCGATTCACAAGAAGATTATGATGAGCCCGGAGGAACTGGCAGAAGAGCCGATCCTCAGCGTTGTGGTTTCTTCGAACGTGGCGCCGGAGATGGCAGACGCTGTAATCACGAGCCTGTACAATCAGGACTTCCCTTCCTTCGAAGCGGTGGTGGACGAAACCCTTGCGGGCAGCATCGATGAAATCTGGAAGGGCAAAATCAACTACACGGAAGCCGAGCACACAGACAATCTGTCCCACTTCATCGACGATATTGTAAGAAAGATCAAGGGAAGATATGTTGTCATTCTGGACGAAACGGTTCTGTTCCCGGCCCGGCTGATCAAGGGAATGTATGAAGGAATCATCCGCAAGAACCGGAATCTGGAAAATCATTTCGTATCCGTTCCTCTGCGGAAGCTGACGGAACAGGGAAGCATCCCCATCGAAGCCAACAGCACGCCCTTCATCAATGAACTGGACAAGATCCGGCTGCGGTCAATCTATAACCAGCTGGATTATTTCTGGTGCAACAAGATGTTCAGCACCGCGTATCTGCGGGGAAAGAAAGTCCTCTCCAGAGGAGACGCCGTGACGGACATCGCGAAGCTGTACAACAATTCCAACTATACGAAGCTCCCGGCGTTGGCCCAGATCACCACGGCAGGCGAGAAAGACGCGTTGGACCGTATTCGGAATCCCTGGGTCAGACTGAATTACAGACGCAAAATCCGACAGGATGCGAAAATTAAGGAGTACATTGCGAAGCAGGATATCCGCATCACGACGAACGCCCAGAAATTCA
>CAMOXP010000120.1 GCA_946629205.1 uncultured Bacillota bacterium | reverse complement strand
TGATGATTTCGAGCGCCTGGGTCCCGATGGAACCGGTGCTCCCGAGAATTGCGATTCGTTTCATTGTATTGCTTTTGCTCCTAGTATTGCTTTTGCTCTTAATTCCATGTTCCTGTTGTGCCAACCGTTGTTAGAAAATTGACCACATAGTAGACCAGCGGCGCCGTGAACAGAATGCTGTCGAACCGGTCCAGGATCCCGCCGTGTCCGGGTATCAGATTGCCGTAGTCCTTGATGCCCATCTTCCGCTTGAAGATCGATGCGGTCAGGTCGCCGAACATCGAAATGATGCTACCGAGGAACCCGACGATCAGGCAAAGAGCAATGGCGTGCCGCATGAAGATCAGGCTGAAGATCAGGCACAGTATCATGCTGCCGAGCACTCCGCCGATCGCTCCTTCCCAGGTCTTCTTCGGGCTGATGACAGGACACAGCTTGTGCTTGCCCATCGTCACGCCCGCGAAATAAGCGCAGATGTCCGTTCCGAACGCCGTGATGACCACGAGCCACACCGTGAGACCCAGAAACTCATCCATGCCCAGCAGCGCCAGATGGTAGCAGAAGAACACTACATAGAAGACCCCCACCAGGGTGACCATAGCGTCCTCCAGTTTTCGTTCTTCGATCTTGAACAGATAGAGCAGACATGCCACCACTGTGATAAACGCCCACAGCATGAAGATGAACTGCGTCGAAAACATGCTTTTGCTGAAATCCGACCCGATGAAGCACAGCATCCCCATCAAATAGAGCAAGACCGTTGATCCCACTGCGATCGGATAGCTCGGTTTGATGTTCAGTTCCTTGAATCCGCGGAAGAACTCATACACGGCCAGCAGGCTCAGCGCAAAGCATCCCGCGAACAGGACCCATCCCCGCAGAATAATAATGATCAGAAGCGGGAGCATGATCAGTCCCGACAACACTCTTGTTTTCATCTAAAATCCTCCCGTTCCCGGTTTATCTTCCGCCGAATCTGCGGTCTCTCGACTGGTACTCGGCGATGCACTTCTCGTACTCCTCCGGCGTGAAGTCCGGCCACAGCACGTCTGTGAACACGAACTCGCTGTAAGCCCCCTGCCAAAGCAGGAAGTTGGACAGCCGCTCTTCCCCGCTGGTCCGGATGATCAGCTCCGGATCCGGCGTGTAGGAGTGGCTTTTGCCCGTCCAAAGGCCCTCTGCGATCAGTTCCTCCGTGACATCTTCCGGTTCGAGTTGTCCCGCTTTCACCTTCGCCGCAATGTCCTCCACCGAGCGCCGTATCTCGTCCCGGGCGCCGTAATTCAGTGCGATATTGAACTGCAGGCCCGTGTCCGCCTTCGTATCATCGAGGGTCTTCTGCAGGGATCTGCGTGCGTCTTCCGGAATGGAAGAATAGTCTCCCAGGACCTCCACGCGCACGTTGTTTTCGATCAGTTCCTTAAGGTCCCGTTTCACGAACGCGACCAAAAGCCCGAAGATCCCCGAGACTTCCTCCATGGACCGTTTCCAGTTTTCAGTAGAAAAAGCGTACACGGTCAGGTACTTGATGCCGAGTTTATCCGAATGGTCCACGATCTTCTTCATGGCTTCCATTCCGGCTCTGTGACCTGCGACCCTTGGTACGCCTCTCGATTTCGCCCAGCGTCCGTTGCCATCCATGATGATGGCAACGTGCTGCGGCATGAGTTCTTTTATCAGTTCCGTCATATCCGTTTATACTTCCATGATTTCCTTTTCTTTGGCTTCGACGATCTCATCGATTTCCTTGATGGACTTGTCCGTCAGTTCCTGGATCTCCTTGAGGGTGTCCTTCACGTCGTCTTCTGTGTAGTCGCCTGCCTTCTCCAGTTTCTTGACTTTGTCATTGGCGTCTCTTCTGAGATTTCTGACAGCGACCTTGGTCTCCTCGCCCATCTTCTTGACGGTCTTGGTAAGCTCTTTTCTGCGCTCTTCCGTGACCTGCGGGATCTGCAGTCTGACAACTTTGCCGTCGTTGATCGGATTGATGCCGATGTTGGCGATGTTGATGCCCTTCTCGATCTCAGCGATGCTCTTCGGATCAAACGGCGTGATCAGGAGCGTTCTCGGTTCCGGAACGCTGATGTTTGCCAGCGACTTCAGCGGCGTCGGGCTGCCGTAGTAATCGACCATGACCTTGTCGACCAGCGCCGCGTTGGCTCTGCCCGCTCTGACTGTAGCCAGGTCTTCTTTCAGGAGATTTTCACTCTTCTGTATTTTCTCCTCTAACTGTTCCATTGAAAAATCGCTCATTTTGTTACCTCCCGGGTTTATTCGCTATTTTTTAATCGTACCTATCCTATGATTGAACTTATTCTGAACTTGTTCTGAACCTATTCTGAACCTATTCTGATCTATTCTACGATCGTACCGATTTCTTCGCCGCAGATGGCTTTCATCATGCCGCCTTCCTCTGCCAGTCCGAACACATGGATGGCGATGCTGTTGTCTCTGCACATGGCTGCCGCTGTCGCATCCATGACTTTCAGATCCTTTTCCAGCACTTCTGCATGTGTGAGATGCGTGTATTTGATTGCGTCCGGATTCTTCTTCGGATCGTCTGAATATACAGCGTCGATGTTCTTGGCCATCAGAATGACCTCCGCCTCTACCTCGGCAGCTCTCAGGGATGCTGTCGTATCCGTTGAGAAGAACGGGCTTCCCGTACCGCCTCCGAAAATGACGATGCGGCCCTTCGCCAGGTGGAACAGCGCCCTTCTGCGGTTATACACTTCCGCAAGCTGCGGCATCTGGATCGCTGTCTGAACGACTGTGGAAACGCCTTCGGCTTCCAATGCTTCCTGCAGCGCCAGTGCATTCATGATCGTTGCCATCATGCCGATATAATCTGCGGAAGCACGGTTCATCTTCTCGGAGCTTCTGCCTCTCCAGAAGTTGCCGCCGCCCACAACGACAGCCACCTGCACGCCTGCGTCCACGACCTCTTTCAGCATCCTGGCTGTTTCAGCAGTCATATCTTCGTTGATGCCGAATTTCTGATCTCCGGCCATCGCTTCTCCGCTCACTTTGATCAGAACGCGTTTATACTTTGGTTTCATAACTGTTTTTCCTTCTCTATGTCTTCCTTCTGTTCTTCCTGATGTCTTCTTTCTTTCTTCTCTTTTGTGTTTTTTTCGTATATTTTCTCGGATATTATACCATATGTGCTACGTGTATGCTACAGGAATACACCACTTCACTTCATCTTCTTTCCATCTTCAAATGCGGCCCCGACGATCGCACCGAGCACATTGTAGTTGTGGTTCATGCCGTCGTAAACGATCGGCTGCAGTTTGTCCAGATCGATTGCGCCGTCTGTCAGCACGCACTCATCTGCGCTGACGTTCACGATTTTGCCGATCATGATGTGGGTGTCCGCATCATAGCTTACCATCTCGCATTCCAGCGCCACCGGATACTGGTCTACCAGCGGAGCGTCGACAAATTCACTCTTTGTCGCTGTGAATCCCGCGCGGGCGAATTTATCCGGCACATCGTTCGCGGAAACGATTCCGACATAGTCAGATTCGATTACTTTATCTGCCGTCGCGAAACTGACGGTAAACGCCTTTTTGACCAGAATGTTTTTGACGGTCTTATGTCCCGGGCTGATGCACATGGAAATCTGATTTGCGCCTGAAACGCCTCCCCATGCAGCGTTCATGATATCCGGTGTGCCCTCTTCATCATAGGCCGCGATCATCAGTACCGGTTCCGGTGTGATAAATGAATTCGGTCCAAAATTCTTTCTTGCCATTTTAATTCCTCCTGTAGTTTCCTTCTACTCATTGTTTTTCTGTCTTTTATTGATGACCGACGCCGTATATCCTGCGCCGAATCCATTGTCGATGTTCACGATGCTGACGCCGTTGGCGCAGCTGTTGAGCATGGAGAGCAGCGCCGAAAGTCCGCCGAAGTTGGCGCCGTAACCGACGCTGGTCGGCACAGCGATGACGGGCGCCGCCACCAGTCCGCCCAGCACGCTTGCCAGGGCGCCTTCCATGCCTGCCACAACGATGACCACATCAGCCTTGCGGATATCCTCCAGCCTGGCAAACAGTCTGTGGATCCCGGACACGCCCACATCGTAGATCCTTGAGACCTCGTTGCCCAGCGCATCCGCTGTCACTGCCGCTTCTTCTGCCACAGGAATATCCGCTGTGCCGGCGCTCACCACGGCGACATTGCCGATCGGCTCATCCGCCGCGTCGATGCTGCTTTTGCTGACGATGATCCTCGCCGCTTCATGGTACTCCGCGTCAGGAAGCTTTTGCTTTACGGCCGCAAAATCTCTCTCGGTGGCTCTTGTTCCCATGACGGTCCCGTGCTTTGCCAGTTCCGCGAAGATGTCCCGGATCTGCCGCGGCGTCTTGCCTTCACAATAGACTACCTCCGGGAATCCCGTCCGGATCCGCCGGTGATTATCCAGATTGGCGAAGTCCATTTCCTTATACGGCAGTTCCTTCAGCTGTTCGTAGGCGTCCTCCTCGGAGACCGCGCCTTCTTTCACATCTCTCAAAAGCTGTCTGATGTAATCTTCTCTCATGTTGTCTGTATCTCCCTTTCGATCTGCCGCGACAGTTTCCG
>CAMOXP010000119.1 GCA_946629205.1 uncultured Bacillota bacterium | reverse complement strand
GCTGACCTGCGGACCATCATCGATAAGGACTGCGAGCTGAACATCCTGACCTTTGACTCAGACGAAGGCAAGAAGGCGTACAGACACACCTGCTCCCACGTCCTGGCGGAGGCAGTCAAGAACCTGTATCCGGATGCCAAGCTGGCCATCGGACCATCGATCGACAACGGCTTCTACTATGACTTCGATATCCCGCCTCTCAGCAGAGAGGACCTGGACAAGATCGAAGCCGAAATGAAGAAGGTTATCAAAAAAGGCGACAGGCTGGAACGCTTCACCATGTCCAGAGAAGACGCCATCGCCATGTACAAAGAAAAGGATGAACCATACAAGGTCGAGCTGATCGAAGACCTGCCGGAGGGCGAAGAGATTTCCTTCTACCAGCAGGGCGACTTCATTGAACTGTGCGCGGGACCGCACCTCATGAGCACACGGCCGCTGAAAGCCTTTGCATTGACGTCGAGCTCCGGCGCTTACTGGAGAGGCGACGAGAAGAACAAGATGCTCACCAGAATCTACGGCACAGCCTATACGAAGAAAGACGAGCTCAAAGAATACCTGGCGTATCTGGCCGACATCAAGAACCGCGACCACAACAAGCTGGGCCGCGAGATGGAACTGTTCACGACTGTGGATGTCGTCGGCCAGGGTCTGCCGCTCTTCATGCCGAAGGGAACGAAAGTCATCCAGAAGATGCAGCGCTGGATCGAGGACCTGGAAGAATATGAATGGGGTTATGTGCGCACCCGCACACCGCTGATGGCGAAATCGACCCTCTACAAGATCTCCGACCACTGGTACCACTACAGAGACGGCATGTTCCTGCTGGGTTACGACAGCATGGACGAGATCATGGCTGCGGAGGACAGATCTGATGAGATCCGCGGCGTGCAGGACCTGAACATGATCGAGCACGACGCAGATGCGGATGTATACGCGCTGCGCCCGATGACCTGCCCGTTCCAGTACTATGTATATAAGGCGCGTCAGAAGAGCTACCGCGACCTGCCTTATCGTATGGGCGAAACTTCGACCCTGTTCCGAAACGAGCAGGCCGGCGAGATGCACGGACTCACTCGCGTACGTCAGTTCACCATCTCCGAGGGACATCTGGTATGCACGCCGGAGCAGATCCGCGACGAATTCAAGGGCTGTGTAGATCTGGCGAGATACTGCCTGACCACTCTGGGTCTCGAAGAAGATGTGACATACAGATTCTCCAAGTGGGATCCGAATGACGCCGACCACTACCTGGGCGACGCTGAATCCTGGAACCGCGTGCAGGATCTGATGCGCGATATCCTGGATGAAATCGGACTTGAGTATACCGAAGAAGAAGGCGAAGCTGCCTTCTACGGCCCGAAGCTGGATATCCAGGCAAAGAACGTCTACGGCAAGGAAGACACCATGATCACCATCCAACTGGATATGTTCCTGGCGGAGCGTTACGACATGTACTACATCGACAGCAACGGACAGAAGGCGCGTCCGTACATCATCCACCGGACATCCATCGGTTGCTATGAGCGTACGCTGGCATGGCTCATCGAGAAATACGCGGGCAATCTGCCGACATGGCTCTGCCCGGAACAGGTCAGGATCCTGCCGATTTCCGACAAGGTGGCTGACTACGCCGAAGAAGTCCGCAAGGAACTTCGCAGAAACGGCGTCGATGTTGAGATCGACAGCTCCAGCGAGCGTATCGGCTACAAAGTCCGCAAGGCGCAGGTAGAGAAGGTTCCGTACATGCTGGTACTCGGCGCCAAGGAAGCCGAGAACGGCGCGGTATCCGTCCGCTCCCGCTACGCCGGTGACGAAGGCGTCTGTCCGCTCGGTGATTTCGTGAACCAGATCTGCGAGGAGATCCGGACGAAGGCCATCCGCAAGATCGAAAAGAACGACGAGGAGTAATTCCCCGCGAAGAGTAACTCCCCGGCGGATAGTAATTCCCCGCCGGATAGTAATTTCTAAACAGAATCAAAGAAAACAAATTCGGGACTCTGCTGATGCAGGGTCCTGTTTTTGTGGTAAAATAGCATCGGAAAGGGGTACAGACATCATGAAGGATCGACAGAAAAAATCTAAGGGATTAAAAATTCTTATCGTTTTCCTGATTTTGCTTGTCTTCGCCGGCGGGGCGTTTGCTTTGTATATGTACACGACGCCGCAAATCTCGCTGCAGGGCGACAAGGTCATGGAAGTCACCATGAAGAATGGATACGAAGAGCCCGGCGCAACGGCTAGTTTCGCGTTCCACGATATCAGCAGCCACATCGACATCGATTCGCAGGTCGACGACAGCTGCGTCGGATCTTACAAAGTCATCTACACCGTTCACTATCTCGAGAAGACCGCCACTGCCGAGCGGACCGTCAACGTCGTAGACAAGGAGCCGCCTGAAATGACGCTTTTGAAGGGTGATCATTTGACAGTGTTCGCAAGCGAGGTTTTCGAGGATCCGGGCGTCAAGGCCATAGACGATTCCGACGGCGATGTGACATGGAATGTGAAGGCGAAGGGCTATGTTGACATGTACAACAAGGGCGATTACGAAATCGAGTATAAAGTATCGGATTCCTACGGAAACGAAGCCATCGCCTACCGCACGGTCACGGTCAAGGGCGAGCCGAACAAATTGAAAAAAGGCGTTATCTACCTCACCTTCGATGATGGGCCAAGCAATAAAGTCACGAAGAAGATCCTGAAGACGCTGGAAAAATACAAGGTCCCGGCAACCTTCTTCGTCATTGATTACGGCGATGACCCGAAGAAGATCGCGCTCATGCAGCGCGCGCTAGACGATGGCTGCGCCATCGGAGTACACGGCTACTCCCACGACTACAGCAAAATCTACAAATCCCCGGAAGCCTTCATGGAGAACGTCACAAAGCTGCATGACAAGCTTCTGGAAGACCTGGGCTATGATGCTTTTGCGATGCGCTTCCCCGGCGGCAGTTCGAACACCGTCAGCATCAGCTACTGCAAAGGCATCATGACAGATCTGGTCAAACTCGTGCAGAAAGAAGGCTACATGTACAACGATTGGAACGTTGACTCCACCGACGCCTCCGCAAACAGCGTCCCCGCCAAGCGGATCATCGCCTCCGTAAAAGCCGGCTGCGACCCCGAGAAGTACAACATCATCCTCATGCACGACTCCGACGCGAAAGAAACCACCGCCGAAGCCCTCCCCGCCATCATCAAATGGGCCAAAAAAGAAGGCTACGAATTCCGCGCCATGACCCCCGCCTGCCCCACCTATCACCATAAAGTCAACAACTAAAAAATGTGTCAAAGGGACGGTTCTTTTGACACATTTTTGCCGCGAATGCAGCTGAACGCTGTGCTTATTATTTCAGTGTGGCGATATAATCGTAGTCGTGCATGTGCGCGTAGTTGGCGATAGCCGATGCGATCTCTTTGCCGGTTCCGGTATCGCGGGCGATGGCCCTGACCCGAACCAGCGACTTGCCAAGATGGAGAACCTCCACTTCGATATCAAAAGATTCGCCAAAGAAAGGTCTTATGAAGCTCACGTGCAGATCCGTCGTAGTGACATTTTCTCCTCCCAAAAAAGCGGATATGGTCATTCCCATCGCCACATCGAACATGCTTGCCGCGGCTCCGCCGTGCATCTCTCCTCTGTGGTTCTTCTCCCAGTCCTTTTTTCTATAGCGGATCAACGCCGATCGTTCCTCAAAATCACAGCATACGAGTTCGGGCTCCAGCATTCCGCTCAGCCCCGGATCCTTCTGCTTCATGAATTCCACGATCGTTCCCAGCAATTCTTCCAACTGCTCCTGTGTTTTTGTTTCCATTGCTCCCATTGTTTTCTGTTTCTCTTTCTGTCTGCTCGTTTTGTCAATTCTTAGAGTATTACCGTTGTTAGTTCAGCTGTATCACGGATGATTTCCTTCGCTCCATGACTGCGGAGGAACTCCTCGCTCCTGGATCCCCAGGCAACGCTGATGCACGGCACGCCCATGTTCGCAGCGGTCTGGATGTCGACCTCAGAATCTCCGACGTACACGACATCTTCTCTGCTTACCTCCATGGCCTGCAGGCACTTTTCAAGCATGTCCGGGAAAGGCTTTCGCCGATTGTTTTCACTGATTCCTATCGCAAAATCAAACCGTCCCGGGAAGTACTGCTCTGCCAGGATCTGCACGGCCGGATCGATCTTGTTGGATACGACAGCCAGACGGACGCCGGCGCCACGCAGTTCATCGAGTGCTTCTGTAAGCCCCGGATAAGCTTTCGTGCACTCTTCGCAGTGGTTCGGATAGTATTCTGCGAAGATTTCCTGAAGCCGGGCAGCTTCATCCGGAAGGTAGTCACGGGAAAATCCGATCTGCAGATATTCTTCCGGCGTTTCTCCTGCCTCGCAGGCAAGCGCCCGCTGGAATGCAACATGGGCTCCGCTCCCGAAGAAAAACCGCACTTTATCCTCCGCGAAGTCATCCCGGTGGCCTCCTTTGCGCATGGAATATCTGACGGCATTTGCCAGATCGCTGATCGTATCCAGGATCGTACCATCCATATCGAATATCGCTGCCTTGTACTTCATACTGCTGTTCCTCTCTGTTTTGTTTTTAGATAAGAAAATGGCCGCCGCACTTTGTGCAGCAGCCACTTCATCTGGTGATCCTACCGGGAATCGAACCCGGGTTACCGCCGTGAAAGGGCGGTGTCTTAACCGCTTGACCATAGGACCATAATGGAAATAAGCGGCAACGTCCTGCTTTCCCGGGAGGTCGCCCTCCAAGTATCATCAG
>CAMOXP010000118.1 GCA_946629205.1 uncultured Bacillota bacterium | reverse complement strand
TAAAGGAGAACAAAAATGGAACTGAAGAATGATGCACTCTACATGAAGTCACACGAATGGGTCGTTATCGATGGAGACACAGCCACAGTCGGTATTTCAGACTTTGCGCAGTCCGAGCTGGGAGACCTGGTTTTCGTCAATCTGCCGGAACCGGGCGATGAAGTCACTGCCGGCGAGACTTTCGCGGACGTGGAATCCGTAAAGGCTGTATCAGACATTTATTCACCTGTTTCCGGTGTCATCGCAGAGATCAACGAAGAACTGCTCGATGCTCCGGAACTTATCAATGAGAATGCGAATGACGCATGGTTCATCAAGGTCGAGAACGTTACAGAACAGGCAGACGAACTTATGGCTCCGGAAGAGTATGAGGCATTCTGCGCAGAAGAAGAATAAACAGAAAGGCGGCATCTATGGGCACTTTTGTACCGAATACAAAGGAACAGCAACAGGAGATGCTGCAGGAGATCGGCTATGAGAAACTGGACGATCTGTTTGCACATATTCCCGACGCTGTGAAATTTGAGGGAGAGCTGGATCTCCCATCCGGCATGTCTGAAATGGAAGTATCCAAGGACATGAAGTCAATTGCTGCGAAGAACAAGGTTTTCTCTTCGGTCTTCCGCGGCGCCGGTGCATACAGGCACTATATCCCGGCAATGGTCCAGCATGTTACTTCCAATGAGACTCTGCAGACTGCCTATACGCCGTATCAGGCAGAAATCAGCCAGGGCGTGCTGCAATCTATCTTCGAGTATCAGACCATGATCTGCGATCTGACGGGAATGGATGTATCCAACGCTTCTGTTTATGACGGCGGAACGGCGGCAGGAGAAGCAATCGCAGCGTGCAGGGGCCGCAAAGCAAAAAAAGCCCTTGTTTCAGCGACGATTCAGCCTTCCGTGATGAAAGTTATCGAAACATACATTTTCGGTAATGAGATGGAACTTGTCGTCATCCCGGAAAAAGACGGTGTGACAGATTTAGACGCACTGAAATCTCTGATGTCAGACGATACTTGCTGTGTGCTGATTCAGCACCCGAACTACTACGGCAGTCTGGAACCGGCTGCGCAGATCGGCGAAATCGCGCATTCCGTCAAGAACTGCAGATACATCATGTCAGTCAACCCGATCACACTCGGTACCATGAAAACTCCGAGAGAGTACGGCGCTGATTTTGCCATCGGCGAAGGACAGCCTTTGGGTATGGCGCCGGCTTTTGGCGGACCATACCTTGGATTCATGGCCAGCATCGACGCACTGAAGAGGAACCTGCCGGGCAGGATCGTCGGACAAACGACAGACCATAACGGAAAAACCGGTTATGTATTGACTTTGCAGGCCCGTGAGCAGCACATCAGACGTGAAAAGGCTTCGAGCAACATCTGCTCCAATCAGGCTCTCTGCGCGTTGACTGTCGGCGTATATCTCGCATCCATGGGCAGCAAAGGACTGAAAGAGGTTGCGACCCAGTGCTATTCAAAGGCTCATTATATGGCTGCGGAACTCAGCCGCGCCGGTTTTGAAATCGAAAACGAAGAGTTTTTCCACGAGTTTGTTACAACGTCAGATAAAGACGTCGATGCCATCATGGACGCTCTTGCGGAGAAGGGAATTCTCGGAGGGCTTCCCCTTGGCGACGGACGCATTCTTTGGTGCTGCACAGAAATGAACTCAAAGGCGGATATCGACGAAGCAGTAGCGATCATAAAGGAGGTGCAGTAATGCTGATATTTGAAAAATCCAGACCCGGAAGGGGCATCAGCGCGCTTCCGAAATGTGATGTTGACGTTTATACACTTCCTGAAGACGACATGAGAGAATCTGATCTTCATCTGCCTGAAATGGCGGAAGTCGACCTCTCCAGGCATTATACGGAACTCGCCAAAAAGGCGCACGGTGTGAATGATGGATTCTACCCGCTCGGGTCCTGCACGATGAAGTACAACCCGAGAGTCAATGAGAGAACTGCTTCATTCGAGGGATTCACACAGATCCATCCGCTTCAGCCCGTGGATACCGTTCAGGGATGTCTGCAGGTTTTGAAAGAAACGGAAGACGCCTTGGCGGCGATCACAGGTATGAGCAACTTCACGCTGCAGCCTGCAGCCGGCGCCCACGGTGAGTTTACAGGTCTTCTGCTGATCAAAGCATATCACCTTGCCAATGGCGACACACAGCGGCGTAAGATCATCGTTCCTGATTCAGCGCACGGCACAAATCCGGCGTCTGCCGTTATGGCGGGCATGGAAGTCATCAATGTGGATTCCGATGAGAAGGGCCTCGTTGATGTCGAAAAACTCCGTGAGGTCTGTGACGGAAATAATGAGATCGCAGGACTCATGCTCACAAACCCGAATACAGCCGGACTCTTCGATCCAAACATCAAGGAAATCACGGATATCATCCACGCCTGCGGAGGGCAGTGCTACTATGACGGCGCGAACCTGAACGCTGTCATGGGTTGGGCTCGTCCGGGCGATATGGGCTTCGACTGCGTACACCTCAATCTGCACAAGACCTTCTCCACACCGCACGGCGGAGGCGGTCCGGGCAGCGGACCTGTCGGCTGCAAAGAGCATCTGGCGAAGTTTATGCCGGGCGTCTATGCTGTCGAAAAAGACGGAGTGTATGATTTTGCAAAAGCAGAAAACAGTCTTGGTGAGATGAAGTGCTTCTACGGAAACTTCCTGGTCGTCGTGAAAGCGCTGACTTACATCAAGATGCTTGGCAAGGAAGGCATCCCTGAAGCCAGCAAGAACGCCGTGCTCAACGCCAACTATATGATGAAGAAGCTGTCAGCTGTCTATGACATCGCCTTCAAACCGGAAGTCTGCATGCACGAATTCGTTATGGATATCGGCAGACAGGCGAAGGAGACCGGCGTGACCGCTATGGATATCGCGAAGGGTCTGTTGGACAACGGAATCCATCCGCCTACAATGTACTTCCCGCTGACTGTGCATGAGGCCCTCATGGCTGAACCATGCGAGACAGAATCCAAGGAGACATTAGACTGGGCCATCGATGTGTTCATTGCACTCAACGACCTGGCCTACTCCGATCCGGAAAAACTGCATCAGGCACCTGTGAAGACGCCTGTTACAAGACTTGACGAGGTCGGGGCAGCGAGACATCCTGTACTCAAGTACGAGTTCGAATAATCATTCGATGCGGATAAGGGTCTGATGATTTCGTCAGACCCTTTTGTTTAACCTTTTGTTTAATAATAAGCGAGGTATT
This sequence comes from uncultured Bacillota bacterium, assembly GCA_946629205.1. Taxonomy (GTDB): domain Bacteria; phylum Bacillota; class Clostridia; order Peptostreptococcales; family Anaerovoracaceae; genus Lentihominibacter. The sequence continues at coordinate 1,562 of CAMOXP010000118.1, read as the reverse complement.
ATCATGAGCGAAAAATTTGATCTGATCGTGATCGGCGCAGGACCCGGCGGATATGTGGCTGCTATCCGCGGCGCACAGAAAGGGCTGCACGTTGCTGTTATCGAAGCAGACCGCGCCGGCGGCACCTGCCTGAACAGAGGCTGCATCCCGACCAAGGCAATGATCCACGCATCATCCCTCTACAGAGAGATGAAGGAAGGCGGTCGCTTCGGTGTATACGCTGAAGGCGTGTCCTATGATTACGAGAAGATCTGTGATTACAAGCAGGAAACCGTGGATGCTTTGGTTGGCGGCGTGCAGCAGCTGCTCAAAGGCAATAAAGTCACGTTCATCGAAGGGAAGGGGACTTTGCTCCCGCCGGACAACGGCGTGAACGCAGTTTCTGTCGGAGATGAAACATATTATGCTGACAACATCATTCTGGCAGCAGGTTCGAAGCCGGCGTCTCTGCCGGTGGAAGGCATCGATCTTCCTCATGTCGTTAACAGCGACGGACTGTTTGCCCTTGACCATGCTCCCGAAAGCCTGGTCATTATCGGCGGCGGTGTCATCGGCGTAGAATTCGCCACTGTGTTTGCCAATCTGGGAAGCCAGGTCACGATTTTGGAAGCGCTTCCGAAGATCTTGGATAATTTCGATAAAGAAATCTCTCAGAATCTGAAGATGATTTTGAAGAAACGCGGTGTGGATATCCACACTTCCGCCATGGTGAAAGGATTCTCTGAAACAGAGAATGGCCTTGTCATGGCATCCTATGAAGAGAAAGGCAAGGAAGCGGCTGCCACCGGCGAGTATGTTCTCGTTGCCGCAGGCAGGCGTCCTGTTACGGAGGGGCTGTTTGCGGAGGGCGCTCAGCCCGAGATGAACGGCAGATACGTGAAAGTGGATGAGAACTACAAGACGAGCATCCCGGGCGTTTACGCCATCGGAGATCTGATCGGCGGCATCCAGCTGGCCCATGCGGCGTCAGCACACGGGATCCGCGCAATCGAAGCCATCTGCGGCGCGCCGGCAACTCAAAATGTCGCTGTCGTTCCTGCCGGCGTCTATACAGATCCGGAGATCGCCATCGTCGGCATGACTGAGGCACAGGCGAAAGATCAGGGCATCGATGTGAGCTGCGGCAAGTTCATCATGAGCGCTAACGGCAAAAGCCTCATCACCAAGGAGGAACGCGGCTTTATCAAAGTCGTAGCGGAAACAGGCACTGAGAAGATCCTCGGCGCCCAGATGATGTGCGCCCGCGCAACAGACATGATCGGTGAGTTCACTACTGCCATCGTCAACAACCTGACCGTACCCGACATGCTCCGCAGCATCATGTCCCATCCGACCTACAGCGAAGGCATCGGAGAAGCCCTTGAAGATGTGCACGGCATGTCGCTGCATACGGCGCCAAGACCATCCAGACGGTGATTACATCAGTTTTGTTCGGATATAAGCGGTTCCAATCAGATTCGTTGTGATGACATTCGACCCGGAGCGTTCCACGAAAAGGACCTCCGGGTTTGTCGTTGTTTTCCGGCTCGGGCATTGTGAAAAACGGATTGTACAAGTTTTGA
>CAMOXP010000117.1 GCA_946629205.1 uncultured Bacillota bacterium | reverse complement strand
AGAAAATCATCCGGAAAGGAGGAAGCATAATGTTCAGTTTAGTTGCTTTTATTCCTAGAGCCATACTGCAGGGCATGCCGCTCCTGTTCGGATGTACCGGCGAAACCATATCCGAGAAAGTCGGAAGCCTGAACCTGGGTATTCCGGGCGTTATGTACGTCGGCGCCATCTGCGGCGTTATCGGATCCTTCCTTTATGAGCAGAGCTGCGGAGGACAGGTCGTTCCGATTGTGGCGATCCTGATTCCGTTCCTGGCTTGCCTCGCGGGCGCGCTGATCATGGGACTGCTGTTCGCATTCCTGACGGTAACGCTCCGTGCGAACCAGAACGTAGTCGGCCTGGCCATGACGACCTTCGGCATCGGCTTTGGTAACTTCTTCGGAGGTTCCCTCATGAAACTGACAGGAAGCGCCGTTCCTTCGATCGCCCTTTCGGCGACCAGCAAATGTTTCCGCAGATCCCTTCCGTTCGCGGACGACTGCGGGGCCTTCGGCAAAATCTTCCTCTCCTACGGATTCATGACTTACCTGGCCGTAGCCATCGCCATCGTGACGGCGTTCATTCTGACCCGCACGCGTATCGGACTGCAGCTGCGGGCCATCGGTGAGAACCCGGCTACCGCGGACGCCGCCGGAATCGATGTCACCAAGTACAAATACTTCGCGATCTGCATCGGATGCATGATCGCAGGACTTGGCGGACTGTTCTACGTAATGGATTACGCCAACGGCGTCTGGTCCAACGACGCATTCGGTGACAGAGGATGGCTGGCCATCGCCCTCGTTATCTTCACACTGTGGAAGCCGAACATCGCGATCTTCGGATCCATTCTCTTCGGCGGCCTCTACATCCTGAACCTGTTCATTCCGGGCGCAGGCATGGCCACCAAGGAACTCTACAAGATGCTGCCGTACCTCGTCACGATCATCGTACTGATCATCACGAGCATGCGCCGCAAGCGTGAACATCAGCCGCCAGAGGCACTGGGCCTTCCGTATTTCCGAGAAGACCGGTAAAGCTGCGCCGAAGCTTTTTGAGAGGCAAAATGTATCACTATTCGCCTTATTTCATGGGGAATCGTGATACTTTTCCTCAATAATCAGCTCATCAGAAAAAAATGTATCACGATTTGGCTTCAAGCAGCTTAATTCGTGATACTTTTTTCATCAGGACTCCTCTGGAGCAGGCGATTATCAATAAAACTATCACAATTTGCTTGTTCCTGTCCTAAATCGTGATACATTTTGGCTTGAGATTTGTTATGCTGAACATCTACTATGCGGGCGAGGCCTGCGACAAAACCAAGTTCATATTCGACAACATCGATCCTGATCAGCAGACGATCATCCTCGTTCCCGATCAGGCGTCTCTTCAGATGGAGCGGGACGCGCTGGACTATTTCAAAACCATGTATGGACGGGCTGCGCTCCTGAATCTTATGGTGGCGGACTTTTCATCGCTGGGACACAAAGTCATCAAGGAGCAGGGCGGCAGGCAGCCGGAGCTCATCGACAAGTACGGCCGCCAGATGCTGCTCTCAGTTCTGGTCGACAGGCTCGCGGACGCGGACAGTCTCAGCGTATATAAAACCATGAACGGCAAGAGCACTTTCATCTCCAATACCAACCAGCTGATCTCGGAGATGAAACGCAGCGGCGTCACATCTGCCGACATCGAACGCGCGGCAGGCGAGACCGACAGTTATCTGCAGCGTAAGCTCTCAGATATTTGCAAAATCTACAGGACCTATGAGGACTCCATTGCGGACCGGTTCACGGACTCAGAAGACTACATCCGTTTCTATGGGAAGCTGATGGAGGAATCGGACCTGGTGCGCAAGTCTGTGATCTGGATCACGGGTTTCGACACATTCACTCCGCTCAACATGGAGGTCATCCAGCGGCTGCTGGCGGCGTCAGAGCAGGTCAATATTGTGATGACGTGGGATGACCATACTGCCGGACAGCCTGCGGACGCGCGGTTCCTGACCACCGGCGGCGGTGAGGGGCTCTTCGACCTGACGGGTTTCGTCATGGACGATCTGGAGGAGCTCGCGCAGGCAGCGGGCGTTGCCTGCCGCAGACAAGCCATCCGGGGGACGTTGCGTCGAAGCATCTGGAACGACCCGGATATCGCACCTGTAAAGAAGATCACTCTCGTACAGACATCTAACATTTACGCGGAAGCAGAAAGAGCAGCTGCCTTCATCACACAGCTGGTGCGGGACGAGGATTTCCGTTACAGGGATATCTCCGTCATCTGCAATGACATGGATGTTCGCGGCGGCGTGCTCAAACGTACTTTTGAACGGTGGGGCATTCCTGCCTTTGCAGACAGGAAACGGAAGGTGCTGCATCAGCCGGTCGTGCGGTTTTTGCTGTCGTTTCTTCGTGTGCTCTCAGAAGGATACGACGGCGATGCGGTCATGGAGATGGTCAGTACAGGTCTTTTAGGATTCAGCCGGCGTGACGAGGAACTGCTGGACAACTACGTCAGCGAGGCGAAGATCCGCGGCAGCAAATGGAAGAAAGCATTCACCTGGGAAGGGAAGGACGGCTTCGGCAATGGTCGTTATTCCAGGAACATGGAACGCTTGAATGAGATGCGCTCCCGTATCGTGGATATGATCGAGACAGCGCGAGAAGAAATCGGCAGGAGAAATACTGCAGAAGAAAAGATCCTCGGACTCAACAGGTTCCTGGAGGAGAAATTCAGAATTCTTGACAGGATCGAGGAACTGATTGCCAGGCAGACGGAACTGGGGCTTGCCGAAGGCGCGGCGGAGACCGCCCAAAGCTGGAGTATGATCTGCAGCATCTTCACGCAGGTGATCAGAGTGATCGGAGAAGAAACTGTCAGCAACCGTCTGCTCAGGGAGATCCTCACGGAAGGCCTGCGCGAAATGGAGATTGGTCTCGTCCCGTCAGCTGCCGACTGCGTGATCATAGGGACCTTGCAGAGGACAAGGATCAGCAAAAGCCCGATACTCATCGTGACCGGCGCCAACGAAGGCGTGCTCCCGATGAGCGGTGGGGACAGCGGCTTACTGACAGAACGGGAACTGGAGCTGCTGGAGACTCTGAAGTACACCATCACGAAGAGGGACGAGGTGCGCAGGCAGGAGGAACAACTCGCCATATATAGAATGTTTTCCCTTCCTTCGGAGCATCTCTTTGTCATGTGCAGTCTGGCGGATCAGGACGGCGGGAGCATCACTCCTTCAGCGGTGTTCTCCGTGCTCGCAGAGATGAAAGGCGTTTCCGTGCTCGGCGATCTGGGCAGGCTTGACGCGTCCGAACAGATTGCCTCGCGCAAAGGTTCTTTGGCGTTCATGGCGGACGCAATGCAGGGATACCTTGAAAACGGCCGGATCGACGAGGCATGGCTGGCAGCTATGAACTGGTATGAAAAGCAGGATCCGGACAGCATCGGCAAAATCATGCAGGGCCTGGATTTCGATCACATCGTTCCACGTCTGGAGGCGGATTTCGCAGACAGTCTTTACTTCGGCGATCGGGAGTCCATGAACGTCAGCGCCACCCGACTGGAGACTTACGGCAACTGTCCGTTCCGATACTTTATCGAAAAAGGCCTGCGTGCCGAGGAACCAGATGCCTTTGAGACCTCAGGCGGCTCCCGCGGCGACGTATTCCATAAAGCTCTGCAGGTTCTTTCGTCACGCCTCACGGAAGCTGCTCATGACGCTGATCTTACTGTGACCGATCCGGATTCTCCATGGATGACGATCACAGAGGACGATTGCAAGGCGCAGATAGAGACAATCATTCGTGAAGAAATGCCCGGCTACCGCGAGGGCGTCTACCTGAGCGATAACGAAACCAAACTCCAGCTTGAAAAGATCATCACCACCTGCTCTGAGATAGCATGGGCCATGATCGGCCAAGTGCGAAAGAGCAGGGTGAAGGACATGTTCTTTGAGGAGCCTTTTGGCACCCGCAGCAAACGCCTCGCTCCTATCGAGATCAAACTGGAACGCGGGAAGAAAGCCGTACTCTCAGGCATCATCGATCGGCTCGATATTATCGACGTTCCGGCAGCGGGCGACCTGGACGTGCCAGCGGCAGGGGAGTCGGGCGAGCTAGCTGATTCGAGTGTCCCGACAGCTTCGGGCGGCGCCGGCGATTCGGCTGCGACGGACTCCGGCGACAGCGATGTGCATACGGAAGTTGCGGCGGACGGAGAGTCTGTGAAGTCCGGGTCAGTTGACCCCGACGGATTCGAGGCCGTACGCGTCGTCGATTACAAGACCGGCCAGGACGAGATCAACCTCGATCATATCCGCGAAGGCTACAAGCTCCAGCTGATGGTGTACATGAATGTCGCGGGGCAGTCCGCCGGACATGATATGAAACCTGCCGGCGTCTTCTACTTCAAGATCAAGGAGCTGGAAGAAAACGCTGACAAAAACACAGACACCGCATCACTGGCCAGAGGACTTGAAGACCGCATTGCGAAGTCGTGCAGGCTTGAGGGCATTATGGTCCGCGATGAAAACATCCTGCGCGCCATGGATGGAACCATCGCCCCGAAGGAGACCAGCACCGTCCTGCCTTTGAGGCAGAACATGGATGGGACAATCAAACAGACTGCTTCCGGCGAACTCCTCACAGGAGAAGAGTTCGATGAACTGTGCAACGTTACGATGGACCACGTTCAGAAAATCTGCCAAGACATCCAGTCCGGCCGCATCGACATCGAACCCAAGAAAGAGAAGGGATCCTCCGGCCGCTACACGAAGACCTCCTGCACATACTGCGCATTCAAGAGCATCTGCCTCTTTGACACCAGCTTCCGGAACTGCCGGT
>CAMOXP010000116.1 GCA_946629205.1 uncultured Bacillota bacterium | reverse complement strand
TCCTGCTCGAAGGAGCAGTACGCCATCAAACTGCCCGCGGGCGTCGAGCCGGAAATGGTTCCCGGCGTTTTGAATCTGCAGGTGGCGTACGCGCTGCTCTTCGATGCGGGAAGGCTCAGGGAAGGGGACAGTATGTACATCTCCGGCGCTGCAGGCGGAATCGGCACCACCATGGTGCAGATGGCAAAAACATCCGGGATCAGGGTGATCGCATCTGCATCCAGCGAAGAGAAGTGCGCTGTCTTGAAGCAACTCGGCGCAGATACCGTTTTCAATTACAAGGAGAAGGATGAGAAAGACATCGTCCTCGACGCAACGGGCGGCGCTGGCGCCGATGTCATCTATGATCAGACAGCGGGAATGGAGCTTACGGAGAAATTCGATTACCTGGCAGATTTCGGACAGATCATCCTCTACAACTGGCTGAACGGATCGCCGGAGCTTCCGCAGCTCGAGACGATCATCCAGTGCGCCTGGCACGCGCAGGCGATACGGTCATTTTCATTTCATGTCTACGACAACAAAAAAGAGAAGAGACTTGCGAACGCGGCGAAGTGCTTCGATATGATCCGCGATGGCAGCGTCAGACCATATGTCTGCAAAGACTTCCCCCTGGAAGACGCCCGCGCCGCGCATGAGCTTCTGGACAGCGGCAGCGCCATCGGCAAAATCATCATGCATCCATAGCGAGTGAATCAGAACAGACATAATTAAACCGACCGGCATGTCGAGACGCCGGTCGGTTTTTGAATCATGTATACTTTGTAGAGGATATTATGGTTTTCTTTAACGGAGGATGTAGCAGGTGTAGTAAACGCCCGGATCCTTATAGGTGAAGTGTCTTGTGGCAAGGATGCGCTTTGGCTGCAGCTTCGCAAGTCCGGCTCCGAAGCGCCAGCCGTGGGGCCAGTCTTCCCAATCTGTAGCGGTCCATTTGATGCTGCCCATACCCCATTCGCTCTCAGAGGCGCCAAGCTCGTACGGATAGTCTTCCGGCTTTTCGAAAGCCGGGAGAACGACAGGATAAGCGCAGTCCGGCGTGCAGTAGTTTGCTTCGTACGGTTCGTCCTTTTCTCTGACCTTCGGGATGTACTTGTACTGGAATTTGCCCTTTGAGCGGCCTTCGACCTTCTTGATTTCTTCAATGTCTTCCTCAGAAGCCTTGACGTTCGTGTCGACCGTCATCTCCAGGAACGGCTTGCCCCAGGCAGACGCCTTGCAGGAGAATTTGCCGTCGAGGTTTTCGATGAGAGGGATCTCCGCATAGTATTTCGCGTATCCCATGGAATCACGGCCGCCGATGATCGGATCCGGATGATTTTCGAACATGGTCAGAACAAGGTCTCCGTCCATGTCGTCGCGTTCGCCCTTGAAGTGTACCGGGCAGCTGATATTGATGAGCGTGTATCCCTTGCCGGCCAGCCAGCTGCAGCCGAAGAATTCACAGAACTTGATGTTGACATATGGCTCCAGAAGTTCATAACATTCCGGAATCATGCTTTCGAGAACTTCACGGTCTGTTTCGTAAGTCAGCGAGATGACGTTGATATCCGCAGGTGAATGCAGGGAAGTATCATTGATTCCGTGCTCATCCTCACCGCCGAAAAATACAGGCATAAAATATGGTTTCTTTTCGAATTTCAGACTCATTGGATTGTCCTCCTTTTATTGAATGCAATGGGTTAGTTTTTTCGTTTCAGGTTTCTTTCTGATTCTATTTTAACAGCCCGGACCGGGAATGTTTAATGCTATGGAACTGGTTGCTCATGCGGAAAATGCATAACGCGGGAAGACAATGAATTTCTAATTATGTATTGACTTTCGTACAATAAAGGCAGGCAATTGTACGGATATCGACACAAAGTATACTGTATTAATTTAAATACAAGATTGACTATTCTACAGCAGAGCATTAGAGTAGTGGGCAAATGTATTTAATTCAGAACATTATGAAGGAGGAATTCCAGTGAGACAGAATCGTATGTTAACAATGGACGGCAATACGGCCGCAGCGCACGTTTCATATGCGTTTACAGATGTAGCCGCCATATACCCGATCACCCCGTCATCCCCGATGGCGGAAACCGTTGACGAATGGGCGGCATATGGGAAGAAGAATATATTCGGACAGCCCGTTAAAATTGCGGAGATGCAGTCTGAGGGAGGTGCCGCCGGAGCGGTGCACGGTTCCCTGCAGGCAGGAGCGCTGGCAACAACATACACATCGTCTCAGGGCCTCCTGCTGATGATCCCGAACATGTATAAGATGGCAGGGGAGCTTTTGCCGAGTGTTATTCACGTTGCGGCAAGAAGCGTTTCGACCCACGCCCTCTGCATCTTCGGCGACCATTCGGACGTCATGGCCTGCCGCCAGACCGGATACGCGATGCTTTGCTCCAGCTCCGTGCAGGAGGTCATGGATCTGGGCGGGATCGCACACCTGTCCGCGATCAAGGGGAGAGTTCCGTTCCTCCACTTCTTCGATGGATTCCGGACATCCCATGAGATCCAGAAGATCGACGTGTTCAACCACGACGACTTCCGCAAGCTGGTGGACTGGGAAGCGATCGAGCAGTTCCGCGCCAGAGCGCTGAACTCAGAGCACCCGGTCATCCGCGGCACGGCCCAGAACCCGGATGTTTACTTCCAGGGCAGGGAAGCGGCGAACAAATACTATGAAGAGATCCCGGGAATCGTCGCGGACTACATGGAACAGATCAGCGAGCTGACCGGCAGAAGCTATAAACCGTTTGATTACGTCGGCGCGCCGGATGCGGAGAATATCATCGTCGCGATGGGATCCATCTGCGAAACCGTTGAAGAGACCATGAACAAGATGCTCGAAGACGGACACCGTGTCGGACTGATCAAAGTCAGACTGTATCGTCCGTTCGTCAAGGAATACTTCATGAACGTTCTGCCGAAGACAGTTGAGAGAATCGCTGTGCTGGACAGAACGAAGGAACCGGGTGCGCTCGGAGAGCCTTTGTATCAGGATGTCAAGACAGCGCTCTACGGAATGCGCAACGCACCGGAGGTATACGGCGGACGTTACGGAATCGGATCCAAAGACACCACGCCGGGCATGATCCACTCCATCTACGACAACCTGTATCATAAAGTTCCGAAGAACAATTTCACGGTCGGCATCGAGGACGATGTGACCGGACGGTCCCTCCCGTACACGGAAGGCATCGCCAGAGAACCGAAGGGCACGATCAAATGCAAATTCTGGGGACTAGGTTCTGACGGTACGGTCGGCGCCAACAAGACCGCCATCAAGATCATCGGCGACAAGACGGATCTATATGCACAAGGATACTTTGACTACGACTCGAAGAAATCCGGAGGCCTGACAGTTTCGCACCTGCGGTTCGGCGAACAGCCGATCCAGTCCACGTATCTGATCAACCGCGCGGACTTCGTCGCCTGCCACAACCAGGCGTACATCCGCCAGTACGATATGCTCAAAGAGCTGAACAAAGGCGGCACGTTCCTGCTCAATTGCCTTTGGGAGGACCCGGAGGAGATCGAGAAGAACCTTCCGCCAAAAGTCAAACGCAATCTGGCAAAGAAGGAGATCAATTTCTACGTGATCAACGCATGGAAGATCGCGGAGGAGATCGGTCTGGGAAGCAGGATCAATATGATCATGCAGGCGGCGTTCTTCCAGCTGACCGGCGTCATCCCGATTGACAAAGCCGTCGAATATCTGAAGGAAGGCGTTGAGAAGACCTATAAGCGCAAAGGCCAGGACATCGTGGATATGAACTGCCGGGCTGTAGACGCCGGGATCCGGTTTATTAAGAAGATCGAAGTTCCGGAGGAGTGGGCGGACGTTGAGGACGGCCGCGAGCCGCTGCTGGAGCTGCCAGAATTCGTGGAAAAGGTGCAGATCCCGATGAATTCCAAGGAAGGCGACGATTTGCCGGTGAGTGCCTTTGCGGAGGCGGCAGACGGCTCCTTTCCGCCGGGGACCGCGGCCTACGAGAAACGCGGTGTAGCCGTATACCTGCCGGAGTGGAACAAGGATACCTGTCTGCAGTGCAACCAGTGCTCCTTCGTGTGCCCCCACGCGGCGATCCGTCCGATGCTGGTCAGTGACGAAGAACTGGAGCAGGCGCCAGAAGGGTTCGCGACGATCAAGGCGATGGGCAAGGATGTGGGCGGACTCAACTACAGGATCCAGGTATCCGCCATGGATTGCATGGGCTGCGGCAACTGCGCCGACATCTGTCCGGCGAAGGAGAACGCATTGGTGATGAAGCCCTACCGCGAAGTCGTCCATGAAGCGGAGAACTGGAATTTCGGCATCACCCTGCCGAAGCGGGATGACAAGTACAACCCGGACACCGTCAAGGGAAGCCAGTTCAAGAAGCCGTATATCGAGTTCTCCGGCGCGTGCGCCGGCTGCGGCGAGACGCCGTATATCAAACTCGTTACCCAGCTCTTCGGCGACAGGATGATCATCGCCAACGCCACAGGCTGCTCCTCCATCTGGGGCGCGTCGGCGCCATCGATGCCGTACTGTAAGGACGAGGACGGCAGAGGTCCCGCGTGGGCAAATTCCCTGTTTGAGGACAACGCCGAGTTTGGCTATGGAATGGTCATGGCCGTCAAACAGATGCGCGAAAAGATCGAGCGCAACATGAAGGCGCTGCTGGAACTGGATGTTGACGAGAATCTGAAGGTGGCCCTCGAGGAGTGGCTGGAGTTCAAGGATGACCGCAACGAAACACGCGAAAAGAGCGAGAAGGTTCTGGAGGCAATTGAGCATCTCGATACGAACGACAACGTAGTGATCGGTCTTTGCGACAGGATCATGGAGGCCAAAGA
>CAMOXP010000115.1 GCA_946629205.1 uncultured Bacillota bacterium | reverse complement strand
GACCTGAGCCTTACAAGGGCAAGGGCATCAAGTATGCCGATGAGCATATCAGGCGCAAAGTCGGTAAGACTGGCAAAAAATAAATAGATCTTAACTGGTCGCTTTATGAACAGTTGTGCCGATCCGGTACAGGATGCTTTAAAAAGGTCCGCGAGACAGAGACGGGCCGCCCCCGGGGCCGGACAGCACAAAAGAAAAACAAAACAGCCATAATTCTGTTCTGGCTGCCGGAAGGCAGAGAAGGCGGAGCTGACCGCGGCAGGCCTGATCGGGTGATCTGATCCGGGGCCGGAAGCGGGACAGGATCTGCCGGAGGCATCCGGTACATATTTGGAGGAATTTACAATGGTTAAGAAAGCAAACAGGAAGGCGATCCGCGAGAAAAAGCACTCCAGAATCCGCAACAGACTCAGCGGAACAGCACAGTGCCCTCGTCTTGCCGTATACAGAAGCAATAAGCACATCTACGCACAGATCATCGATGACGATGCCCAGACCACACTCGTGGCTGCAGGCACCATCGAGAAGGAAATCCAGGACGCTGTTGAGCACACTGATGATATCGCGGCAGCAGAGAAGGTCGGCGAGGTGATCGCTAAGAGAGCAGCTGATAAGGGAATCAAAGAAGTGGTCTTCGACCGCGGCGGATACATCTACATGGGTAAAGTTGCCGCTCTCGCAGATGCTGCCCGTAAGGCTGGCCTGGAATTCTAAGGAGGAGATTGAGCGATGAAACGTAATATGATCGATACAAGCCAGATGGAGCTGACCGATAAAGTTGTTGCCATCAAGCGTGTCACCAAGGTCGTCAAGGGCGGCCGCAACATGCGGTTCACTGCACTCGTTGTTGTCGGCGATGGCAACGGCCACGTCGGATGCGGCCTCGGCAAGGCAACTGAAATTCCGGAAGCGATCCGCAAGGGCAGAGATGATGCTTCCAAGAACCTCGTCAGCGTCGCGCTCGACGAAGTCGCCAGCATCTCTCATGACTACATCGGCAAATACGGCAGCGCGTCTGTCCTGCTGAAGAAGTCTCCCGATGGTACCGGCATCATCGCCGGAGGCCCCGCACGTACCGTGTGCGAACTTGCCGGCATCAAGAATATCCGTACAAAGTCTCTTGGTTCCAATAACAAGCAGAACGTCGTACTGGCAACCATCAACGGTCTCAGCCAGCTGAAAGTCCCTGAAGAAGTAGCAGCGAGACGCGGCAAAGCCGTCGCTGACCTCAAGGGCTGAAATGCGAGACATAATATCTGAAAGGAGAATAGAAAATGCCTACAGATGTGAAAGAAACTGCAGCTGAGCCGAAGAAGCTGAAAATTACTCTGATCAAGTCTGTAATCGGTTCTGTCCCCAAGAACCGCGCTATCGTCAAATCCATGGGATTCAAGAAGCTCAACAGCTTCGTGATTCTCCCCGACAACGCGGCAACCAGAGGACAGATCAGACTGATCCGTCACATGGTCAAAGTCGAAGAGCTGGACTGATATAGAATGCGGCAGGAACAGCCGCCCGTGTCTGCGATTGCATGACGGCTGTTCATGTGGAAACCGGTGAGGAGCGTCATTTGTTTCCCGGATCATCAGCGGAACCCACGATGCGGGTTCCTTCCGAAGATCCGCAGCCCGCGCTCCAGATTGTGAGGAAAAAATGGATTTACATAATCTTAAACCTGCTGAAGGCTCCAAGCATGCCAACTATCGCAGAGGCCGCGGCCATGCTTCCGGCAACGGCAAGACTGCGGGTTACGGCCATAAGGGACAGAAGGCCAGGAGCGGAGCTCCCAGGCCCGGGTTCGAAGGCGGCCAGATGCCCCTTTACAGAAGACTTCCCAAGAGAGGCTTCACCTGCTACAACTCCAAGGATATCGTAGCTGTTGATATCGAGACCCTCAAGAGATTTGAGGACGGATCTGTCGTCGATGAGCAGACACTGCTTGAGAGCGGTGCTGTCAGCAAGCTCGGCGATGGCGTCAAGATTATCGGCAATGCGGACCTCGACAGAAAGCTTACTGTCAAGGTTACAGCATTCAGCGCCGCAGCCAAAGAGAAGATCGAGGCAGCCGGCGGCACAGCCGAAACAATTGGCCGTTGAATGACAAAGAAATAGGAACGCCATATCGGAGCCTTCCGGTTTCGATATGGCTTGCCCTTTATTCCGTAGCAGCCTCAATAGTGCCGGACTTCTGATCCATACCGGCCATCCGCATTCGAGTCCGGATGTGGTCCGGTATGAGAATCACCTCACCTGTGAAAATGTGGACTCCGATCGTCTTCGGATCTTTGGATCCTTTACACACGGGCGTCGGACAGACACGATCCCGGACCGGGTGATCCGCAGCGGAATTCCCGGCCGGTTGGCGCTGTGAAGGAGGAGAGAGCAAAAAAATTCAGAAAGGCCTTAAAGAATGTTTGACTCGATCAAAAACGTATTCAAAGTAAAAGAAATCAGGATGAAGCTCCTGTTTACTTTTTTGATGATGATTGTGATCCGCTTTGGCTGCCAGCTCCCTGTACCGGGTGTTGACAGGAACTATTTCGCGGACTGGTTCGCACAGCAGACGGGCGACGCGTTCAGCTTTGTGGATGCCTTCACCGGCGGTTCCTTCCTGAACATGTCCATTCTGGCTCTGAACATCACTCCCTACATCACATCATCCATTATCATCCAACTGCTCACGATCGCTATTCCCAAGCTCGAGGAGCTTCAGAAAGAGGGCGAAGAGGGCAGGAAGATGATGACAGCCATCACCCGTTATGTGACTGTCGCGCTGGCTCTGCTGGAGTCCTCCGCCATGGCAATCGGGTTTGGCCGCCAGGGCCTCCTGGAGGAATTCAACGCGCTCAATGTGATCCTGGTCATTGCGACCCTGACTGCGGGCAGTGCTTTCCTGATGTGGATCGGTGAACAGATCACCGTAAAGGGAATCGGAAACGGTATCTCCATTGTACTGTGTATCAATATCGTGTCCAGAATGCCCCAGGATATCGCGGCGCTCTTCCAGCAGTTCGTGATCGGCAAGAATGTGGCGTTCGGCGCCCTTGCCGCGGCAATCATCATTGTGATCATTCTTGTGATGATCGTCATGGTCATTCTTCTGAATGACGCGGAGCGCAAGATCCCTGTATCTTATGCGCAGAAGATCAACGGCAGACGTTATACTGCCGGTCAGACTTCCGTGATCCCGCTCAAAGTAAACACAGCGGGCGTCATGCCTATCATCTTCGCTTCATCCCTGATGGAGTTCCCCGGCATTATTTCCACACTGGCCGGGTACAAGGGAACCGGCATCTGGTCCGAAGTTCTTCGTTATCTGAGTTCTTCCTACTGGTGCAACCCTTCCTACTTCCAGTACACGCTCGGTATGCTCGTGTATATCCTGCTCTTGGTCTTCTTCGCTTATTTCTACACCTCGATCACCTTCAATCCGATCGAGATTGCGGATAACCTGAAGAAGAGAGGCGGATTTATTCCCGGAATCAGACCGGGCAGGCCTACCAGCGAGTACCTCAGCAGGATCCTGAATTACATCATTTTCATCGGTGCGATCGGCCTTACCTGTGTCGGCATCCTGCCCTTCATTTTCAGAGGGCTCTTCAATGCTTCGATCTCGTTCGGCGGAACCAGCCTGATCATCGTCGTCAGCGTTGTGCTTGAGACGATCAAGCAGGTGGAGTCCATGATGCTGGTGAGAAACTACAGGGGATTCCTGAACGACTAAAAAAGTATTCCGAAGGCGGCAGCGAAAGCGGCTGCATCCATGAGGTGCGGCCGCAGTAACACCGTCTTCGGATATTGTCTTATTATCGTCAAAGTATTAAACTGTACTTAGTATAAAAATGGTCATTACCCTTCACATGCCGGCCGGCGTGTGAGCGGCAGCAAAAGGCCACTTGTCTTAAGTCTCAGGTCACTTGTCTTAAGTATTGAATCCGTCGATTTTTTGAGACATTAGCGTATGGTATTCAAAGAAAGGGAGGTATACCATGAAAATCGTTATGCTTGGAGCACCCGGAGCGGGCAAAGGCACACAGGCCCAGATGATGGCTGAAAAGTTCGGACTTCCCCACATTTCGACAGGGGACATTTTCCGCGCCAATATCAAGAACGGCACAGAGCTTGGCAAGAAGGCCAAAGCCTTTATGGATGCCGGCAAGCTTGTTCCCGACGAGCTGACAGTTGAGCTTCTCCTCGACAGAGTGAAGGCAGATGACTGCGCAAAGGGCTATATCCTCGATGGATTCCCGCGCACCATTCCCCAGGCAGAGGTACTTACAGATACACTTGCCAAAACCGGTGAAAAGATTGACTACGCGATCAACGTAGATGTTCCGGACAGCAACATCGTTAAGCGCATGAGCGGAAGACGTTCCTGTCCCAAGTGCGGTGCTTCCTACCACATCGAGTTCATTCCTCCGAAAAAAGAGGGAATCTGTGACAACTGCGGCAGCAGCCTGATCCAGCGCGAGGACGACAAGCCCGAGACAGTGCAGAACAGACTGTCCGTCTATCATGAGCAGACCCAGCCTCTGATCGACTTCTACGAGAAGAAAGGCGCCCTGCGCACAGTTGACGGTACTAAAGATATGAAGGAAGTATTCCAGGAAATCAGCAAAATTTTGGAGGGATAAATGTCAAAAGCAGATGTCATTGAACTTGAGGGAGTCGTAATCGAAAAGCTTCCGAATACAATGTTTAAGGTGCGCCTTGAAAATGATGCCGTGATCCTTGCCCATATCAGCGGCAAGCTCAGGCAGAACTTCATCCGTATACTTCCCGGTGACAAGGTCACACTGGAGATGTCCACCTATGACCTGACCAAGGGAAGGATCATCTGGAGAGACAAGTAA
>CAMOXP010000114.1 GCA_946629205.1 uncultured Bacillota bacterium | reverse complement strand
GTGTTCAGCGACATTGGTGAGGAAACGACCAATAAGTACACGGTGGAGCAGATCCAGTCAGCGCTGGAAACGCTGCAGGATGAAGAGAAGTGCGGGCAGGTGCTCAGAGCGAAGGGCATCGTAGAAGGAACGGATGGTCAGTGGATCCACTTTGATTATGTGCCGGGTGAGCCGCAGGTGAGGACCGGCAGTGCGGAGACGACGGGAATGATCTGCGTCATCGGCGTTGACATCAAACAGGATACGATCAGGGAGATGTTCGGACTGTAGAGATAGGTATCAGGGAGACAAACATATGATGGGCAATTTAGAAGTCCCGGTCTATCTGTTCACAGGTTTTCTGGGATCGGGCAAGACGACATTCATACAGGAATTACTGGAAGGCGAGGATTTTTACTCGGGAGAACGGACCATGGTGCTGCTTTGCGAGGAAGGTGAGGTGGAACTGGATCCGGAACAGTTCGCGTTTCCGGATATCTTCGTGGAGAGGATCCAGCAGGAGGATCTGCAGCCAGGTAAGCTGTCGGATCTGACAGAAAAGCACATGGCAGACAGGGTGCTCATAGAGTACAACGGCATGTGGCCGATGGCGGATCTGTTTACCGCCGCGCCGGAGAACTGGACGATCTATCAGGAAATGATGTTCGCTGATGCGACCACGTTCATGATGTACAACACCAATATGCGGCAGCTGACCTTCGACAAGATGCAGACTGCGGAGCTGGTGGTGTTCAACCGGTTCAGCGAGGACTACGACCAGATGGATTACCATAAACTCGTCCGCGTAGCGAACCGCAAATCCAACATCTGCTATGAATATGAGCCGGACAATGTGGTCTTCGATGAGATCCCGGACCCGCTTCCCTATGACATGGAGGCACCGGTCATCACCATCAAGGACGAGTGGTACGCCGAATGGTACCGGGACATCACGGAGAATCAGGATAACTACGAAGGCAAGAAGATCAAGGTCAAAGGCCTGGTTGCCAGGGATCAGACTCTGCCGGACAATTATCTCGTGTTCGGGCGGCATGTCATGACGTGCTGCGAAGCAGACATCCAGTTCGCAGGCCTGGCGTGCGTTTATGCAAAAGCAACCGATTTCAAGACGGGCGACTGGATAGCTGTCGACGCGACCATAAAAATCAGGGAAGAAAAACTGTACGGGGAGGAAGGTCCCGTGCTCATCTGCAGCAAAATCAGAAAGTGCGAGCCGGCGGATCCGGAAGTCGCAACGTTCTGAGCGGCAAACTGAGCAGTAAACCGAACAGTCTGCCGATGGGCGAGCCGAGAGACAAACCGATAAACGTTTAGAACACAACGGAGGAACCAACATGACAAACTTTTATGTTACTTACACGATGCCGTCAAAGGAAGACAGGGACGGATACCTGAAGGCGATCCAGGACGAGGGGATCGATGAGATCTCAAGAGGCGAGGACGGATGCATCCGCTATGATTATTTCTATCCGGTAGGATCGGACAACACACTGTTCCTGTGGGAGCAGTGGGAATCCAGGGAGCACCAGAAGGCGCACTGCCAGACGGAGCATTTCGCACGCCTGGGTCAGCTCAAGGAGCAGTTCCACGCAACCACTGAGATCCAGATCGAGGACAGGGCATAACGAAGCCAAAAGCTGTCAAGGATAGAGCATGGCCGAAACCCGAGCGCTATCTCAGACAGGGAGTAGAAGGGAACACAAGCAGAGGGTAAAACAACATGGAACAAAAGAAAACATTCGCCCAATACTTTCTGCCAATCTACGACAGAAAAATCCAAAGCGGGGAAATCACATTCAGTAAATCCGGGATCAATAAAAGCAATTTTACAAGGCTTTGCATTGACCCCGAATATGTGATGCCTTTGGAAGAAATACTGACCGTCTGTGAGAAAATGCACCTGACGGAAGAAGAAAAAGAAACACTTTTGTCCTACGTGAAAGAGTAGAAAAAAGACCTGTTTTCTGCTATAATATAGCAAGCATGGAAGAAGGAAGGACACTATGATAGAAGCTCAATTTGAGGTAGGACAACATGTAGTGCACGGGACCAACGGGATCTGTGTGGTTGACAGCATCGAGCGGATTAGTTTCACTGCGGGAGCGCCCGGTGAGTATTATTATGTGCTCAGACAGCATAAGAATCCTTCGAACAAGTATTTCGTTCCGATGAAGAATGAAGCAATGCTCTCGAAACTGAGAGAACCCATGTGCAGGGAAGACATTGAAGATATACTGATGGGTCTTTCTGATGACGACGTGAAATGGATCAATGACAGACGGGAACGGGGAGATTATTTCAAAGGCATCCTGCATGACGGTGTCAGCGGACGTCTCCTCAATATGATTATCTGCATATATGAGAAAAAGCGGGAACTAGCGAAGAACGGAAAGAAATTGTCCGTTACAGACCAGGGGACACTCAAGACAGCGGAGAAGCTGGTCGAGGAAGAATTTGCATGGGCCCTTGACATGGACCCGGAGGATGTCCCGGCGTTTATCAGAAGAAGACTCCACATACAGGAGGAAGAATAAATACGCAAATGAAATTCAGATTTGCATTGCTTGCCGCCAAGTTTACGGCGTGGGCGATCAACATCGTTGCCAAGGGAAGGGGAACCAATCTCCCCGGCAAGATCGCCCTGAAATTCGATCCGGATTTTATTAGTCACATCAAAGGTCTCGATCCGGATAAAACGATTTTTGTTACAGGGACCAACGGCAAAAGCACCACGACCAATCTGATGGCCCACGTTTTCAAGAAGGCCGGATTCAGAGTCGCAGTCAATCTCGAGGGCGCCAACCTCATCGGCGGCGTCGTTGTTTCGCTGCTCAAAAACTGCAGCCTTTCGGGACGGCTGAACGCAGATGTGGTGCTCATGGAGACCGACGAGCGGTTTTTGCCGATCATCCATAAACAGCTTCCGGCGAAGCACCTTTGCATTACAAACGTGCAGAAGGATCAGGTGCAGCGCAACGGTGAGCCGGAGATCATCCGCCGGAAGATTCTTTCCGTAATCAATGAAGACATGACCGTTTACGTGAACGGGGACGAGCCGAACGCCCTGAGCCTGGGCGAGAAGGCAGGCCGCTGCGTGAAGTACGGCGTCGACAGGAACAAGTCATCCTTTGATAAGAAGAATGACTTCTTCTCCGTGACCGCGCCGTGCCCGATCTGCCATGAGGCCATCGTATACGATCACTACAACATCGACAACATCGGCAGCTTCCACTGCCCGTCCTGCGGATTCGGCGCCGCGGCCAACGATTATCTGGCTACGGAGATCGACTTCGATGCAAAGACATTCCATGTCGGTGACAAGGTCTATGATTTCAAATACAGCACGCCGTACTTTCTGTACTGCTACATCGCGGCCCTTACAGTAGCTTCCGAGTTCGGAGCGAGCAGCGATGTGATCAGCGATGCGTTTGCTGATTTTGCATTACAGGGCGGAAGAATGGAGACCGTCAAGGTAGGGACAAAAGAGATCAAGTACCTGCGCATGAAACAGGAGAATCCGGAGACGGTGCAGTCGGCGCTCAACGTGATCGCGGACGACCCGACGCCGAAGATTTTCCTGCTGGGTCTGGATGAATTGGTGGATTTCGATCCGCATTACACGAATACATTCTACACGTTCGACTGCGATTTCCGCAGGCTGATCGCATCCGGCATCGAACGGTGCATTTGTTTCTCCGGAACTGTCGCCTACGACGCAGGGCTGCGCATGCTCTATGATGGTTTTGCGGAGGAAAAACTGACCGTGCTCCCGACGAACGATGACAAGACGATCATCGATGAACTGGAGAAGTACGACTGCGACAACGTGTATCTGATCACGTGGCTCCACAAGTACGAAGCACTGGCAGAATACGTGAAGAAACTGAATGGGTGAGGGAGCATAATACAATGAGTGATTTCGATAAATTAAACAGAATACGCGAAAAGTTCGATAGAAGTTCGGAGACTCTGACCAATGTGTCGGAGGTCACGGGCGAGAGCGGGTTCAAGAGACTGCATATTCTGTGGCTCTATCCTGACGTGCTGAACATCCACGGCGGCCGCGGGGACATCATGGCGTTTTTGCACATGTGCGATATGCTGGATATTCCTGTGGAAATCAGGAGACTGGATAACGTAAAAGAAGCGGTGGACTGGAACTGGCCGCACATCGTTTATATGACAGCCGGCGAGCTCAAGTGCGTGGACAAGGTGGCTGCCGCGCTGATCCGTCAGATTGACGGCGTCAAAAAGTTCATCAGAAGAGGCGGGCTGCTCATCGCCAACGGCAGCAGCGGCGCTGCGCTGGCGAAGACAGTGGAACTGTACGACGGGAGCATCGTCAACGGTACAGGTCTGTTGGATATGACCTGGAAGGAGCGGGAGTCCGTCTGGGGCGACGACATCTGGGTCAAAACAGAGGACGGTCTCGATGTCATTGGCAACCAGATCCAAGTGGCTGACGTAACCCTCGGAGAAGAGCAAAAGCCATTCGGTAAGGTCGTCTACGGCAGAGGAAACAACGACGACGGAGAAGAAGGCGCCGTAAACGGCGGCGTGATCTATACAGGCGTTCTGGGACCTTTGCTTACGAAGAACCCGCATCTGACCGCAGGACTCGTCGAAGCGGCGGCGACCCTGGCAGGCGTGGAAATAGGGCGTAAGCTTGCACCGGAAGACATCATAATCGAGGAGAAATCCGCGGAATATATCAAGAGTTTTATGAAGGACAAGATGAAGTCTGCGGGGGCATCGGCAGAGGCCGAAACTCAGGTTGACATTCAATCAGAAGAAAAGTAAAATAATCCTTGACATAGGCAGTCTCCAATGGTAGTATATCTCTTGCGGCGGCTAAGTAAAGTCTGCCGATTTGGCGGTGTAGCTTAGTTGGCTAGAGCGTCCGGTTCATACCCGGAAGGTCGGT
>CAMOXP010000113.1 GCA_946629205.1 uncultured Bacillota bacterium | reverse complement strand
ACCTTTACCATAGACGGAGGGTATCTGGATATCGGCATACTGGATACGATGAAGGACCTGCTGGTCAACTTCATCGGAGCCGTCGTATTCTGCTCATTCGGATTCGCATTCCTGAAGTATGGTGAGAAGAGAAAGGTTGCTTCTTCTGTTGTTGAAGGACTGAGACTGAAGCCGGAAATGATAGAGGATACGGAAGCAGAACTTGAAACGGGTGCAGAGACCGAGACTAACGCAAAGGCAGACGAACCGAGCGCGCAGTAAAAAACAAAATTAACTGTTGCATATTTATGTATATGCATGTATAATTAT
Organism: uncultured Bacillota bacterium; assembly: GCA_946629205.1. Classification (GTDB taxonomy): domain Bacteria; phylum Bacillota; class Clostridia; order Peptostreptococcales; family Anaerovoracaceae; genus Lentihominibacter. The sequence continues at coordinate 4,678 of CAMOXP010000113.1, read as the reverse complement.
CAATATCAAAATTAGAAACAGGCAACATTCGTTGCTTGTTTTCTTGTTGGAACCGCGCAGAGGAGGAATTATGCCGAAAAAAGAGTATCTGAAGAAAATACTGATCATCGGATCGGGCCCGATCGTCATCGGTCAGGCTGCTGAATTCGATTATGCAGGCACACAGGCCTGCAAAGCCATCCGTGAAGAAGGAATCCAGACGATCCTCGTCAACAGCAATCCTGCTACGATCATGACAGACAAGCAGATTGCCGACAAGGTCTATATGGAACCGCTGACAGAAGAAACGGTTGAAGAGGTCATCCGAAGAGAGCGCCCGGACGGGATGCTTGCCGGATTCGGAGGGCAGACCGGGCTCAACCTGGCAATGGAGATGGACAGCAAAGGCATTCTCTCCCGATACAATGTGGAACTGCTGGGCGTCAACAAGGAAAGTATAAAGAAAGCCGAAGACAGAGAGGCGTTCAAGGCGCTCATGGAAGAGATCGGTGAACCTGTGCCTGCCAGCACGATTGCTACTACCATCGAGGAATGCCATGATTTCATACAGAAAGAGGGACTCCCGGTCATCATCCGGCCAGCATACACGCTGGGCGGTACCGGCGGCGGCATTGCGGAGACCATGGAGCAGCTCGATGACCTGTGCTACAGAGGGATGGAGAGCAGCGCCATCGGACAGATCCTCCTGGAGAAGTCCGTTGCCGGATGGAAGGAAATCGAATATGAAGTCATGCGGGATGGGGCGGACCATTGTATCATCATCTGTGATATGGAAAACGTCGATCCCGTCGGCGTGCATACAGGGGACAGCATCGTCGTTGCGCCGACCCAGACGATCACCAAAGAAGAAAACCGGATGCTCAAGGACGCGTCGATCAAGATCATCCGGAGCCTCGGCATCGAAGGCGGCTGCAACATCCAGTTCGCTCTGGATCCGGACACCGGCGACTACATCGTCATCGAAGTGAACCCGCGTGTCAGCCGTTCCTCAGCGCTGGCATCCAAGGCGGCCGGGTATCCGATTGCCAGGATCGCTGCCAAGATTGCGCTGGGATACCACCTCGACGAGATCCGCAACAGCGTGGCAGGCGGAACGGCGCTCTTTGAGCCGTCGCTGGATTACATCGTTGTAAAATATCCGCGCTGGCCTTTCGACAAGTTCAGGACAGCATCCCGTGTGCTTGGAACACAGATGAAGGCGACCGGGGAAGTCATGTCCCTATGCAAAAGCTTCGAGAGCGCTTTGCTGAAAGCGCTGACATCCGTAGAGATCAAGTGCGACGGCCTGCATACGCCGTCTGTGTCCTGTTTGGGAGATGTGGAACTGCTGGCCAAACTGAAGGCCTGTGATGACGAGCGGATCTTCTGCATCGCCGAGGTGTTCAGAAGAGAGCTGATGACGGTGGACGAGGTCTATGATGTCACGAAGATCAATCCGTGGTTCCTCGACAAGATCAAATATCTCATCGATCTTGAAGTTCGTCTGAAAGAGGGTCCGCTGACGAAGGAACTGCTGGCCGAAGCAGAGTCCAAGGGATTCACGGACAACGATATCATCGGACTGTCCGGCGTCCCGCGGGAAGTCATCCAGGATATCCGTATCTATAATGACATCTATCCTGTGTACAAGATGGTCGACACGAGCGGCGGACGCTCGGCGATCGCAACGCCGTATTACTATTCCTGCTACGATAAGGGTGATGAAAACGTCATCTCCGATCGGGAGAAGATCCTGGTGATCGGTTCCGGTCCGATCCGGATCGGCCAGGGGATCGAGTTCGACTACTGCTGTGTGCAGTGCGTCAATGCTGTCAGGGAACTTGGCTTCGAGGCGATCATCGCCAACAACAATCCGGAGACGGTCAGCACAGACTCAGATATTTCGGACAAGCTGTATTTCGAAGCGCTCCATATCGACGATGTGATGAACATCATCAAGAGAGAGCGACCATTGGGCGTCATCGTGCAGTTCGGCGGCCAGACGTCCCTGAATCTGGCGCAGCAGCTGGACAGCCGCATGATCAACATTCTGGGGACATCATACAAAAATATCGACCTGGCGGAAGACAGGGAAAAGTTCAATGAATTACTCAATGAGCTGCACATCGCGACACCGAAGGGCTATGCGGTCACAGGAGAAGAAGAAGCCTTCAAGGCCGTCGCGGAACTCGGCTATCCGGTCGTCGTCCGTCCTTCTTACGTGATCGGCGGGCGCGCCATGCAGGTCGTGTACAGCGACGAAGAACTGCTGAGCTACCTGAGGGAGGCGGTTTCCCTGTCGAAGGAGCACCCGGTCCTGATCGACCAGTATATCGTCGGAAAGGAAATCGAGGTCGACGCTGTATCCGACGGCGAGGATGTGCTGATCCCGGGCATCATGGAGCACATCGAACGTGCCGGCGTCCATTCCGGCGACAGCATCTCCGTCTATCCGGATTTCTCCATCGCCAAGGAGGTGGAGGACACGCTGGCGGTCTACACGAAGAAGATCGCGAAAGCGCTGGACGTCGTCGGACTGGTCAACATCCAGTACGCCTATGACGGCAAGACAATCTACGTCATCGAGGTCAACCCGCGCGCATCCAGAACGGTGCCGATCCTGAGCAAAGTCACCGGCGTGCCGATGGTCAAGCTGGCAGTCGCCGCCATGCTGGGGCAGAAACTGAAGGACAGCGGATACGGCACAGGGCTGTATCCAAAGAGTGAGAAGTACTCCGTGAAGGTTCCGGTCTTCTCCAGCGCGAAACTGACCGATATGGACATTGCACTGGGTCCTGAAATGAAATCCACCGGAGAGGTGCTCGGAATCGATGCAGACCTTAAGAAGGCGCTGTACAAGGGATTTGTCGCGGCCGGCACGGCGATCCCGACAGAAGGCAATATCTTCGCGACCATCCGGCAGGCAGAACTGACCCCGTATACGGCGCAGATCCTGCAGGATTACATCGACGCCGGATTCAAACTGTATGTTTCGTCGGACAATCTGGATTTTGCAAGTCAGTACGGTATCAATGTGAATGTGATGACGTACGATACCGCCATCAAGTGGATCGGGAACCATGACGCCGGAAGCGACATGAGGATCGATCTTGTCCTGAATGTTCCGGAGATGGCCAACAGCAAGGAAAACGACAGCTTCCCGGTCAGGAGAAAGTCCGTGGAGCGCGGGATCCCGACACTGACATGCATGGATACTGCAAAGGCATTCCTGGATGTGATCAAACTCAAGCAGGCAGGCGAGCAGCTGGAGTACGCCGCGTTGGAGTAAACCAAGCCCCGTAATAGAGACAATTTAAAAACGATTACAGGGTTGAATTATATGCAATAACATGTATAATAATGCACATGAGCATTGATATGCACGATAAATATTAGGAGGAAAGAAAAAGTGGCAAAGGAAAAGGTAGTACTGGCATACTCAGGCGGACTGGACACATCGGTCATCATGAAGTGGTTGAAGGAGAACTATGATTACGATGTGATCGCTGTCTGCTGCAATGCAGGACAGAACGAAGATTTTAAGGCAATAGAAGAGAAAGCGATGGCGACAGGCGCGATCAAGGCGCTGACACTTGACATCAGAGAGGAGTTCATTACGGATTACATCTGGCCGACATTAAAGGCAGGTGCGAAATATGAGAACTATCTGCTGGGAACAGCGATGGCCAGACCGCTGATGGCGAAGAGACTGGTGGAGATCGCCCAGGAAGAGGGAGCCTTCTATATTGCGCACGGCTGCACAGGCAAGGGCAACGACCAGGTAAGATTCGAATCCGCGATCCACTCGCTGGATCCTGCGATCAAGATCATTGCGCCGTGGAGAATGCCGGAATGGGAGTTCCAGTCGAGAGAAGAAATGATCCAGTATTCCCATGATCACGGAATCCCCATCAGCCAGTCTAACGCCAAGATCTACTCCAGAGACGAGAATATATGGCACATCAGCCACGAGGGCGGCGAGCTTGAGAATCCGTGGAACGTGCACTACGACACGATCCACGTGCTGAGCGTTCCGCCGGAGCAGGCACCGGATGAAGTGACTTACGTCGACATCGATTTCGAACACGGGATCCCGGTCGCCGTCGACGGCGTGAAAATGGGACCGATCGAGCTGCTGACGAAGCTCAACGAACTGGGTAGCAAGAACGGCATCGGAACCATCGACATCGTTGAGAACCGTCTGGTCGGCATGAAGTCCAGAGGCGTCTATGAGACGCCGGGCGGCACGATCCTCTACGCAGCCCACGAAGGACTGGAGGAGCTGATCCTCGACAGAGACACGTCCCACTACAAGAAAATCGTAGGCGAGAAGTTCGCAGAGCTGCTCTACACAGGCCTCTGGTTCACGCCGCTTAGGGAAGCGATCTGCGCCTTTGTAGACGTGACACAGGAGAACGTGACGGGAACCGTCAAGATGAAACTCTATAAGGGAAGCGCTACCGTTGCTGCCAAGAAGGCGCCGTACTCCCTCTACAACGAAGAATTTGCCACATTCAGTAAGGATGAAGTATACAACCAGTACGACGCAGAAGGATTCATCAATCTGTGGTCGCTGCCGCTGAAGATCAGAGCGATCCAGAAACAGACAGCCGAAGGAGGTGCGAAATACAGTGAAACTCTGGAAAGGAAGGTTCTCAAAGGAAGCGACTTCGTCGAGTGATGAATTCAACGCCTCCAT
>CAMOXP010000112.1 GCA_946629205.1 uncultured Bacillota bacterium | reverse complement strand
CGCTCTGTTCTTCCTAACTTGATAGGATTTGGCATTATTATCACTCCTTATTAGCTTAACAAACTACAATTACAGGGCAATTTAATAATATAGCACCAAGTTGTCAAGGTGTCAAGAAGTTTTCGCCAGTTTATGAAATTGTTTTATGATTTTATTGTTCGATGTTTTTAATGAGGTTGATCATCTCGATTGCTGAGCAAGCAGCGTCGTATCCCTTGTTTCCGGCCTTTGTCCCGGCGCGCTCGATCGCCTGCTCGATGGTATCTGTCGTCACGATCCCGAAGAGTGTCGGCACGCCTGTGGCCAGCCCGACCTGCGCGATGCCTTTGCTTGTCTCTGCACAGACCAGATCATAGTGGCTTGTTGATCCTTTGATGACTGCTCCCAGGCAAATCACTGCATCATACTTTCCGGACTCAGCCATCTTCTTGGCAATGATCGGGATTTCGAATGCGCCCGGCACCCATGCCAGATCGATGTCTTCATCCTTCACCCCGTGGCGGACCAGAGCGTCGCAAGCCCCGCCGATCAGCTTCGATACGATGAACTCATTGAACCTTGCTGCTACGATTCCAACTTTGATCCCTTTTGCTACTACATTTCCTTCTAACTTATTCATGGTTTTTCCCTCCTTGATAACGATCTATTTCGATCTATTCATAATCGGTCATATGATCCATTTTTTCCTGCTTTGTTTTGAGATACAGATAGTCATATTTCTGAGGCCGGATCTGGATCGGCACGCGTTCCTCGATGGTGATGCCGTAGCCTGCCAGACCAGTGATCTTCTTCGGGTTGTTCGTCAACAGACGCAGACGTTTCGCGCCGATGTCCCGCAGGATCTGTGCGCCGATGCCGTACTCCCTCATGTCCGCCGGGAATCCCAGCATGATGTTTGCCTCGACGGTATCGTATCCCTGCTCCTGCAGTTCATAAGCCTTGAGCTTATTGAGCAGGCCGATCCCCCTGCCCTCCTGCCGCAGGTACAGCAGAACGCCTCTGCCTTCCTTGGCAATCATCCGCATGGCCTGATGGAGCTGCTCGCCGCAGTCGCAGCGGCTGGAGCCGAACACGTCTCCGGTCAGACACTCCGAGTGGACGCGGCATAATACCGGCTCTCCATTGGCCACGTCTCCCATCACGAGCGCCACATGGTGGTCGCCGTTGAGCAGATTCTCGTAACCCATGATCTCGAACTCACCGAACTTCGTCGGCAGTTTGGCGTCCGCCTCTCTTCGCACCAGACTTTCGTGAGCCAGCCGGTAACGGATGATTTCATCCACGGTGATGACCGTCAGGTCTCTCTTTTCTGCAAAATCCAGAAGTTCCGTGGTGCGCATCATGGTTCCGTCCTCGCGCATGATCTCACAGCAAAGGCCGCAAGGCTTCAGCCCGGCCAGTTTCATCAGGTCCACGGTTGCTTCCGTGTGCCCGTCCCGTACAAGCACGCCGCCTTCTCTTGCCCGCAGCGGAAACATGTGCCCCGGTCTTCTGAAATCCTGGGCACGCACGCCGTCCTCCACGCACTTCATCGCTGTATAGGAGCGCTCCGCCGCCGAGATTCCCGTTGTGGTGTCCACATGATCGATCGACACGGTGAACGCCGTGCTGTGGTTATCGGTGTTTACGCCGACCATCTGCTCAAGGCCTAACTCCTCGCACATCTCGCCGCTCATCGGCATGCAGATGAGTCCCTTGGCGTCTGTGGCCATCATGTTGACGTTCTCTGTCGTCGCAAACTCCGCCGCGCAGATCAGATCGCCTTCGTTCTCCCTGTCCGGATCGTCGATGACCAGAATGACTTTGCCCTCTTTGATGTCGCGCAAAGCCTCTTCAATTGTTCCGATTTCTTTTGTCATTTTGATACCTCCAATGCCACTTCCTATATAAACCCGTTCTCGCGCAGAAAGTCTTCTGTGAGTCCGCGGGAGCTGCCCTCCTCCTCCGGTTCCGGTTTCATCAGCTTCTCAACGTATTTGCCGACGATGTCCGTCTCCAGATTCACAGCGTCTCCTTCCCTGAGGTACTGCAGCGTTGTCTCTTTCTGCGTGTGGGGTATGATCGACACACTGAACGATTCATCATCTGTCTGCGCCACTGTCAAACTGATGCCGTCTATGGCGATCGATCCTTTCTCAACGATATAACGCAAAAGCTTCGGCGCGGCTTCGATCTGATACCATATGGCGTTCTCGTCTTTCGTAATGCTTTTGACCTTCCCTGTTCCGTCGATATGGCCGGACACAATGTGCCCGCCGAACCTGCCGCCCGCCGGCATAGCCCGCTCCAGGTTCACATGGCTTCCCGCCGCCATCCGTCCGAGGGAGCTGCGGTCCAGTGTTTCCGGCATCGCGTCTGCTGTGAAATAAGTGCTGCCGAGAGATGTCGCCGTCAGGCATACGCCGCTGACGGCAATACTGTCCCCGATCCGGCTTCCTTCCAGAACACGGCTGCACTCTATGGTCAGGACACAGGAATTGCCGCTCCTTCTGATCCCTTTCAGTATTCCGATTTCTTCTATCAGTCCTGTAAACATTTATATATCCTCCCGGTCCTTCCCATAAACAGGGTATCCCGTGATGCAACAATCTTCTCCGGCCGTGCTGACCGTCAGATCCCTGAGCCGCACGGCACCTGCCATGCTCTCCGCACCCCGTCCCCCTACCGGTGACGGCGCGTCTGCTCCGCCGATGATCACGCCGCCGACATACGCATAGACTTTGTCCACGATACCTGACGCAAAAGCATCCGCGTTGATTTTGCTGCCTCCTTCGATGAGCACGCTGTCGATTTTTCGCTCGCCCAGCTGCTGCATAAGATTCTTCAGGTCGACCTTAGCATAGCTGCTGTCTCCGTCTGCGCCGGCCGGCGTATGCAGGACTGTCACGCCCGCCGCAGCGAGTTGGTCTGCCTTTTCACGGCCCGCAGCTGTTTCTAAAGTTTCCTCCGCAGTGCAGACGATGGTCGGGACCTGGTCTGCGGTCCTGACGATCTGCGACTCCATGGGAATCCGCAGATGTGCGTCGCAGATGATCCTGACCGGATCGACGCCTTCCTCTTCCCTGCAGTTGAGCATAGGATCGTCCGCCAGCACCGTTCCAATCCCTGCCAGGATCCCGCTGTAGCGTTTGCGGAGCATGTGAACCTGTTTCCTGGCGGTCTCTCCCGTGATCCACTTGGAGTCACCGGATGCGCAGGCGATCTTGCCGTCCGCCGACATGGCATATTTGGCTGCGACGAAAGGTCTTCCCGTACTAATATAATGGAAGAATACTTCGTTGAGCTTCCGGCACTCTTCTTCCAGGATCCCGGATTCAACTTCAATTCCATGTTCGCGCAAAATCTTCACGCCCCCGCCTGCGACTTTGGGATTGGGGTCCACGTTTCCGATGAAAACGCGGCCGATGTTCTTCTCGATGATGATCTCCGTGCACGGAGGGGTTTTGCCGTAGTGGCAGCAGGGTTCCAGCGTAACGTAAAGATCCGCCCCCGCCGGATCCTCCCCGCACCGCAACAGCGCGTTTCGCTCCGCATGGTATTCTCCGTATTTCTCATGATACCCTTCGCTGATGATACGCCCGTCTTTGACGATGACGCAGCCGACCATGGGATTCGGATTTGTCCTGCCCTCTCCCATGCGTGCCAGCTCAAGGGCTCTTCTCATGTAATGTTCTTTCGTTTCCATACTACTTAATTACTTACCTGCTAAAACACCTTTGCTGTCAAAACAAAAACAGACCCTGTGAATGATCCACAGGGTCCGGTAAACGAATTAGTACAATACATTGCTGCAGCACGTTGCTGCAACACAAGCATCGTTCACAAATCTTCTCCCATCCAGACTGTACTGTCGGCTCCGGAATCACACCGGATCAGCTCCGAAGAGCTCGCGGGCTTTACCGCCGGTAGGGAATTGCACCCATCCCTGAAGATTCTTGTTTGTTTTTATTCTGTTATGCTGGTATGCTGCTTATTTCAGTTCGACAACAGCGCCAACTTCTTCCAGCTGAGCCTTGAGGGTCTCTGCCTCTGCCTTCTCGCAGCCTTCCTTGACGTTTGACGGAGCGCCGTCTACCAGAGCCTTTGCTTCCTTCAGGCCCAGACCGGTGATCTCTCTGACAGCCTTGATGACCTTGATCTTCTCTGCGCCGATCTCCTTCAGAACGACAGTGAATTCTGTCTGCTCTTCTTCGCCGCCGCCTGCTTCGCCGCCTGCTGCTGCAACAACAACGCCTGCTGCTGCGCTTACGCCGAACTCTTCTTCACATGCTTTAACCAGTTCGTTCAGTTCCAGAACTGACATCTCTTTTATAGCTTCGATGATCTGATTCTTATCCATTTTATTTCTCCTTAATATTATTTCTTTTCTTAAATTTCAATTTAGATTATTCTGCTTTTGCTTCTGCGATCTGTGACACGACTCTTGCGAAGTTCGCGATCGGTGACTGGATGCTTCCCATGAACTTGGAAATAAGCACATCTCTTGACGGAATGGAAGCGACCTGTGCGATACCATCCTTATCATAGTATTCGCCTTCTACGAAACCGCCCTTGAACTCCATCTTCTTGAACTCTTTGATTGCGTCGTTGAGAACTCTTGCAGGTGCTGTCGCATCGTCATAGCTGAATGCGAATGCGCTCGGTCCTTCGAGCACTTCAGCGATTGCTTCATATTCAGTTCCGTCAACGGCTCTCTTAACGAGTGTGTTTTTATAAACAGTGTAATCAACATTGGCTTCGCGGAGCTTTGCTCTCATTGCGTTTGCCTGTTCTACTGTGATACCCATGTAGTCGATGACGACTGCGGATTCAGCTCTTTCGAACTTGTCCTTGATCTCGTCGATCACTACCTGTTTTTCAACGAAAACCTGTTTCATTTCTGACATTTAGCGTCTTTCTCCTTTCATAAGATTTTTTGTACGCCGTAAAAATCCCCGTCTTGCTGTTTCAGACCGGACGGGGAATGTATATTTACATTGTACCTCGGCTGGATTCATTGT
>CAMOXP010000111.1 GCA_946629205.1 uncultured Bacillota bacterium | reverse complement strand
TTTGCAGCGCTATGTCTTGCGATGATCTTAGAATAATCGTTTACATTTTCGCCTGGGAGAGTATACTCCTTTGCAAAACGATAAAAAGGCCAGTTCAAATACGCCGACCGCAAAGGATACCGCTGCGCTGTGATCATCGGAGACAACGAACTCGCTTCCGGCCAGTGCCAGATCAAGAACCTGCTCGAATCTACCCAGGAATCCATTGCATTTTGATGAACTCAGCGACGCCATTAGAAAAGCCATTAGATAATAAATCTGAAACAGATCCACGTTGGTGGTATTATAATATGAATATCAGAGTATAAGAAACCAGATACTATCGGAGAATCATTATGGCTGACGAAAACAGAAACCAAGAACTCTGCCGCAGCTGCATCGACTGCGCATCCGGCGCCTGCGACGGCAAGCACGGGACCTACCCGGACTTCTGCCTGACCGCTGACATCCTCGAAGGAGGCCCGGGCTCCGGACTCTGCGCGGAAGCGGTGGATCAATATCTCAACGACCCTGTCGACAGTCTGATCGCAAAAGCATCCGCGACTGTTGAGTTCGAGAATTACTGCAAACTCACCCGCGTGGAGGAAATCTGCGAGTTCGCGGATAAGATCGGCGCGAAGAAACTAGGCATCGCCACCTGCGTGGGGCTTTTGCGCGAGGCGCGGACTGCTGCGAAAATTTTCCGGCACCGGGGCTTCGAGGTATACGGTGTCGCCTGTAAGGTAGGCGCGGTCAGCAAGACCTCCATCGGCCTCGATCCTGTGCAGGAAACCCTCGGGCCGCACATCTGCAACCCGATCCTGCAGGCAAAGCTTCTGAACGAACAAAAGACCGATCTGAACATCGTGATCGGTCTCTGCGTAGGTCATGACAGCCTGTTTTACAAATATTCGGATGCGCTCTGCACAACGCTTGTGACAAAAGACCGCGTCCTCGGTCACAATCCGGTCGCTGCGCTGTACCAGGCGGACGGTTACTACAGCAAGCTGCTGAAGTGACGTCACTTACTCGTATTCATAAACATCGCCGGTATACGCATCGACGGCATACTCATAGTGTACGCCCTCATACTGGAATGCGATATCATACTCTGTCGCACCGTTATCAGTGTTGAGCTGCACGCTTATTTCATCGACATCATCAACATAGAGGCCTTCAACATCGAGTGCGTTTTCCAGCGCCTCACTTTCGGTGAGCATTTCGTCTGCAGGGGCTTCCGTCGCTTCTTCAGCGGTTGCCTCCACCGTCGTCTCTTCTGTCGTCTGTTCCCCATCGGATGATCCGCATCCTGCCATTCCAAACAGCATCATTACGCAGATGATCATACCTGTAATAAGCCATGCTGAAGTTTTTTTCTGTTTCATCGTTTCCTCCCGTTTATTTCTGCTCTGCATGTACCAGCGTGTCGCCTTCGTACTGCAGTGTCATGCTGATCTTGTCCGCGCCTTCAAGGAGCGGCTTCAGAAACAGCATGTCCCCTTCCCACATAGGAAGCTCCATCAGCTCCTCTTCCGGGATCCAGCACAGCTGTCCCTCGCTGCAGGCGGGAAGTGCTTCGGCCTGGACGCCGCTGACTTCCGCGCGGTAAAGATACATGTCCTCATCTTCCCAGGTATCTGAAATGAAATGGATCACGCCGCAGAAATGATAGGACGCAGGCGTAAGCCCGGTCTCCTCGCACACCTCCCGCAGCATGCATTCGTCCGGCGTCTCTCCCGGCTCGAACTTGCCGCCGACGCCGATCCACTTTCCCTCGTTCGGATCATCCTTCTTCTTGTTCCGATAGAGCATCAGGTATTCTCTTTGTCCTGCGCCTGCGCTGCGCCGGATGTAACATAAGGTCGCCCGTTTCATTTCGATTTCTCCTGCATCACATCCTATTATACACGGAACGGAACGTTTCCACTCAAACAATTTTTGATGTATAATGCTGACAGGGAATGAACGAGCGCTGAAGGGAGGTAACATCATGAAAATGAAAATCACACCTCGCATACTGTCGGGCACAATCGAAGCCATGCCTTCCAAGTCGCACGCCCACAGGCTCCTCATCGCCAGAAAGCTTGCGGAGCTGCAGGGGAATCCGCACAAGGACAGAGTAGAGATCCCGGCGTTCTCCGATGATATCGAAGCGACGATTGCATGCCTTTCCCAAATGGAAAAAAACATGCCCTATCTGGAATGCGGAGAGAGCGGATCTACCCTGCGTTTTTTGCTGCCTGTCGTCATGGCTCTCAAAAGCAGCGCGACATTTCTGGGAACCGGGCGTCTGCCCGATCGTCCGATCTCACCGTTGAAGGAAGAAATGGAACGCCACGGATGCCGGTTCCGCATGGGCAATCCCAAGAACACGGACCGCTTCAAAGAGATCTGTACGGTAAACGGCAGATTAGAGGCTGGTGATTTTGTACTCCCCGGAAATGTAAGTTCCCAATTCATCACGGGATTGCTGCTCGCCCTGCCGCTGCTCGAAGAAGACAGTACCCTGACCCTCACAACGGCGCTCGAATCGGCGGGCTATGTGGAGATGACGCTGGATGTTCTTCATGACTTCGGCGTGGAGGTCGAGGTCTCCCGAACAGAGAGCGGTTTTCTGAAATACATAATTCCCGGGGGGCAAGTTTACCGTGAGAAATCCGGCCTTTCCCTCGATGGCGACTGGTCAAACGCAGCGTTCTGGCTTGCTGCAGGCAGTCTGTCCGGCGACATAACAGTAACAGGACTCCGTATGGAGTCCTGCCAGTGGGATAAAGAAATCGTAAATATTCTGGCGCAGATGGGCGCAGATCTGGACTTTCAGCCGCAGGTGGACGGCACGGTCTCGATCCGTTCACGCGCATCCATTCTGAAAGGCGCGGAAACCGATGTCACGCAGATCCCGGATCTTACGCCGATCCTTGCTGTGCTCATGTCCTTCGCTGAAGGTACGTCCATGATCACCCATGCCCAGCGGCTTCAGTTTAAGGAATCGAATCGCCTGAAGGCGATCTATTCCGTACTGTATAATCTTGATGCGGATGTTTCCTACGGAGGGGACTGGCTCTCCTTCACGGGCAAGGCCTTCCTCGAAGGCGGAACTGTCGACAGCTTCGGAGACCACCGCGTAGCCATGGCCGCCGCCATTGCATCCTGCCTCTGCCGGGAGCCGATCTATCTGACGAATCCGATTGCTGTGACCAAATCCTATCCGGATTTCTACAAAGATTTCGCCGCACTGGGCGGCGAAATAGAATACTGATTCTGTTTTCTGTCGACTGCTGCTAGAACTGGTCCGTGTATGCAGCCGTAATCTCACGGGTGTACTCCGTGAACTTCTCTGTCATCTTCGCGAAATACTTTTCGTAGGCTTCATCATCGTCCTCGGTACTCTTGAGCATGGTGTCTACCATTAAGTCCTTGTTTTTGTCATAGATTTTCTTCAGCGCGTCGATCCTTTCCTGCGTCTCGTCGTACAGTTCGCTCTTCGAAATCGAATCTGCCTTGTCTTTCAGTTCCTCGACATATTTCGCGGTGGCGTCCTTCATCTCTTTGTTGCAGTCTTTGTATATTTTCTTGTATGGAGATTTTGCATCTTTATCAGGCTTGGATTTTTCTATATCTTTCTCCTTGTCCTGGGGGCTCCACTTCACCTCGGAGTTGTCCGCGTCTTCATCGTCAGAATCTTTATCCTCGTCAGAGTCATCGTCTTTGTCAGAGTCATCGTCTTTGTCTGAATCCTCGTCGCCGTCCTGGGCCTTATCTCCGCCGGCATCCACTGCATCTTCTGCAGGCGTGGTGATTTCTACAGTCTCTTCGACCGCGTCACTTCCGCCGCAGGCGCACATGCAAAAGCACATCAGCACGCTGATGAGTATCGCTATTAACTTTTTCGCTGTTTTGATAGAAATCATACTTGTTCTTTCTGTTTATTTCTGTATCCAGTCCAGATCGCGCATGGCCGGGAATCCATACGCCCCTTCGGCGCTCTCTGCCGCCCGGATGATTGCTTCGCTCATGACTTCCGCTGCAAGTGTTCCGACCAGATCCTGATCGACCGGTTCGGTCCCCGCGGAGACCGCATAGATGCTGTCGCCGTCTGCGGATGTATGGACCGGCCGGATGGAGCGGGCGTATCCGTTGTGCGCCATGCTTGCGATCTTGCAAAGCTGCGTTTTGTTGAACGCCGCGTTCGTGACCACGACGCCGATTGTCGTATTGCCTGTGAATTTGTTTTCGACGACGTCCAGACTCTGCGACATGAGCTCCACGGTGTCGCGGAAGCCTTTGCCGTCTTCCGTCAGGAGGCCGGCGATCTTCTGTCCGTTCTTCCAGTCATAGATATCGCCCAAAGCGTTCAGAGCCACAATCGCGCCGATCCGGAAGGCGCCGATCTCGATGGCGTAGCTTCCGATGCCTGTCTTCATGCAGTATTCCATACCGGCCATTTTTCCGACCGTCGCGCCGCACCCGGCGCCGTAGTTGCCGTCCCGGTAGTTGGGCGCTTCCATCGCCAGCCTGGCCGCTTCATAGCCCATCTCCGGCTGCGGCCGGACATCGCTTCTTCCCACGGTCAGATCAAACAGATCCGACTGGGCAACCAAAGGCACCTTCGTGACGCCCACATCGAAGCCTATGTCATGTTCCTCCAGATACTGCATCACGCCGCTTGCCGCACCAAGGCCAAAAGCACTTCCTCCGCCCAGCAGGATCGCGTGGATGGTTTGCGCTGCAGTCTGCGGGTCCAGCAGATGCGTATCTCTGGAAGCAGGACCGCCGCCCCTGACGTCCAGTCCGGCGCACATGCCTTCCTCAGATATGAGTACGGTGCAGCCGGTGGCCGCCTCGCGGTCTTCTGTCTGCCCTATACGAATATTGCCGACTTCCTGAATCGGAATCTCTTTTCGGATCATGGCCATGTTATGTCGTACTCTCCTTTATCAGTCTGATGACGTCGGGATATACTTGGCGATCTGCTGCGCCACATTCGGCAGCGGAAGCGTCTGCAGCCAGATGTTTCCCGGACCTTCTACGATCGTATTGAAGAGTCCTTCTCCGCCGAATATCATGTTCTTCGC
>CAMOXP010000110.1 GCA_946629205.1 uncultured Bacillota bacterium | reverse complement strand
GCGCGGCTGCACTGCGGGCAAAAGCAGGCTCTGCTTTTGTCCGCTTATCCTTTGTGCATGCCACCGACTCCCATTGCGTGTAAGTTATGTAATTATTTTACATCATATCCAAAATCCGTCAACCCATAAATTTGTCCTCTCTCCAACTTTTTTACGCATTACACACGAAAATCGGATTGTAAAAGTTTTTACAACAAAATTGAGTCATAACTACGACTTTTTGCTTTTGCATAAGAATCTTGAGGCTCCCGGACAAGGCAGTTCGTAGTTTTTGGAGCAACGCGTAATAAAAACTACGACTGTGCTCACCTGCGACCCTCTTCAAACCACTCAAAGACTTCCTGCGAAGGCGAGACACGGTTAGCAGTCGTAGTTTTTGTCTGCATTTTGGGGAAAATTTTTTACATTCCGAAAGTGCAGCCACTTGGCGTGGGAGTCACGGAGTCACGGAGCCACGCCGCGACAAATAAAAAAGGAGGCGATTGCCTCCTTGTGCTTATCTGTCCTGCATGCTGATGGACTCGATGGCTACCGGGCCGCCGCGGACGACTTCGATGTTCTTGAAACGCTCGTTGATGGCGCGCAGGATGGAGTCGTTCTTGGCCTCCGTGCGGGTGGCCTCGATGAGGACGCTCTTCTTGTCCATGTCCTTGATCAGGAACTTGAACGCTTCCGCCATCTGGAAGATCTCGGCGCGCTCTGTGTTGCTGACGTTGAAGATTTTGATGAACATGACCTCCTTGCTGCGGATGGCCTTGTCCGTGTAGTCGATCACTTTGATGACCTCGACCATGCGGTTGAGCTGCTTCTTGATCTGCTCATGGGTGGCGTCATCCGCATCCACGCATATGGTCATGCGGGAGATGTTCGTATCCTCTGTCTCACCTACTGTGAGAGTATGTATGTTGTAGGCTTTGCCTGAGAAAGACCCGGAGATCCGCGCCAGTACGCCGACTCTGTTCTCCACGTAGAGGGAGATCCAGCGCCGTCTCATTCCGCCTGTTGTGTTGCTGCTCATATCAGTGCCTCCTTGTCCCTACATCTCTGTGATCAAGTCTGTGATCGCGCCGCCCGGCTTGATCATCGGCATGACCAGATCCTCGTCCTCGATAATGAACTCGATGAGAGTCGGACCCTTCTTGTTCGCGCGGGCTTCCTTGAGCGCCGGCTCGATCTCGTCGGCGTCAAATACGCGCAGACCCTTCGCGTCATAGGCCTCGGCCAACGCGACGAAGTCCGGAACATACGGCGGACAGGTCTTGTCCCTACCGTGACACTCTTTGCAGAGATTCCTGCGTTTGCGCAGGCATGTGCCGGAGTAGACCTTGTTCGCGAACAGTTCCTGCCACTGGCGCACCATGCCCAGATAACCGTTGTTGAGGATGCATATGGTGATGGGCAGTTCGTTGACGACCGCTGTCGCCAGCTCCTGGGAATTCATCTGGAATCCTCCGTCGCCGGTGATGGTGACCACCTCCGCGCCCGGATTGCCCAGCGCCGCACCGATGGCCGACGGAAGTCCGTAGCCCATCGTGCCCAGTCCGCCTGAGGAGATGAACTGGCGCTTGCCGTAGACCTCGAAGAACTGGGACGCCCACATCTGGTGCTGCCCTACGTCCGTCGTCAGGATCGGTTCCTTGAAGACTTTGTTGATACCGTCGATGATCTGCTTCGCGCGCAGCTTTTCGCCGCTCAGGCAGTCCGGCATATCCGCGCCGAAGGTCTGCGTCAGCGGTTTTTCGGCGCGCCACTCGTTGAGCTGGCTGATCCACGCCTCCCGTTTGCGGGCGGTGTTTGCCGCACTTGCTGCACTCGCAGCCGAAGAAGTTTCACTCTCCTCCATCTGCTTCAAAAGCGCGCGGATGGCTTTGCCCGCGTCGCCTACGATCGGAACGTCAACGTTGACGTTCTTCGAGATGGACGCCGTATCGATATCGATGTGTATGATCTTCGCTTCGGGAGCGAAGGTTCCGAGCTTGCCGGTGATCCTGTCGTTGAATCTCGTGCCGATGGAGATGAGCATGTCGCAGTGGTTGACCGCGTTGTTCGCCGCCCAGTTCCCGTGCATGCCGACATTGCCGTAGTAGAGTTCATGATTGGTGGGAACGCTTCCCTTTCCCATGACCGTTGTCACAGCCGGGATCTGGGACGCTTCCACCAGCTTCGTCATATCGCTCTGGGCGCGGGAGATCTTCACGCCGCCGCCCAGGATGAACAAAGGCTTCTTCGCCTTTTCGATCATGCCTGCGGCACGCTTGATCTGTCCGGCATGGACTGATGTCGGCGGCTTGTATCCCCGCAAGTTGACCTTGTCCGGATATATATCGCTGCCGAGCGTCTCCATTACATCCTTCGGAAGGTCTAGAAGCACAGGGCCCGGACGGCCTGTGGACGCGATATAGAACGCCTCCTTGATCATCTTGTTCAGTTCGCCTCTGTTGTGGACCATGGCGGAATACTTGGAAATGTTCTTTGTAACGCCTACGATGTCCACTTCCTGGAAGCTGTCGTTTCCGATCAGATCGAACGGCACCTGTCCTGTCAGGCACACCAAAGGAACGCTGTCCAGGTTCGCGTCAGCGATTCCTGTCACCAGGTTCGTCGCGCCCGGACCGCTTGTGGCGATGCAAACGCCTACCTTGCCTGTGGAACGGGCGTAGCCTTCGGCCGCGTGGACGAGGGCCAGCTCCTGCCGGGGCAGGATCAGTTCCACCTGATCCTGCTTGTACAGCTCGTCAAAAATACCGACGACCGTTGCTCCGGGATAGGCGAATACCTTTTCCACGCCCTCCGCCTGAAGGGCCCTGATCAGAAGTTCATTTCCCGTGATCTTTGGCATATCTTACTCCTCTTCCTGCCTCTTGAATGCCTTGTATTTATTCTCTGCGTCTTCACTCGCTATCTTGAAGAGCTTCTCGGCGTTCTCCGGGAAGGTGATCTTCAGGGCAGCGTACCGGTTTTCTCCATCCAGGAACTCTTCATATGGAATCGAAGCTTCCTTGGAGTCGACGTGCATCTTAGGCCCGTCTGTGATATCCGGATTGTATCTGTAGAGCGGCCAGTAACCGGACTGCACCGCGCGTTTCATCTCTTCCTGCACGTTGTTCATGCCGGCCTTGATGCCGTGTACCGTACAAGGTGTGTACGCAACGATGACCGACGGTCCCTTGTGCTCTTCGGCTTCCTTGATGGCCTTGAGCAGCTGGTTGAAGTCGTAGCCCATGGCGACGGTCGCGACATAGACATTGCCGTAGGTCTTCAGGATCTGCGCGATGTCTTTCTTTCTGCTCTTCTTGCCGGACGCCTGGAATTCGGCGACCGCGCCCAGAGGCGTCGCCTTCGAGGACTGTCCGCCTGTGTTGGAATACACTTCATTATCTATGATAAATACGTTGATGTCTTCACCGGTCGCAATGACGTGGTCCAGACCTCCGAATCCGATATCGTAAGCCCAGCCGTCGCCGCCGTACATCCAGAAGCTCTTCTTGGCCAGATAGTCTTTGCGCTCGAGGATCTCTTCGGTAAGTTCGATGAACTCTTCCTCCATGGCGTTGGCCTGCTTGACATCGCCTCTGACGACTTCTTCCATCTCTTCGATCAGAAGGTCTGTGGCGTTCCGGTTGGCTTCCAGATCGTCATAGGTGTCCAGCCATTCGAATCCGACGGAGTTGTCTCCTGCCATCTCCAGATACTTGTGCATCAGATCCTTCTGTCTCTCACGCTGCTGTCTGACGGACAGGTACATACCCAGCGCCAGCTCCGCGTTGTTCTCGAACAGGGAGTTGGTCCAGGCGACACCGTGACCCCTCTTGTTCAGGCAGTACGGGATACCCGGCATGCCGGAACCCCAAGCCTGGGAGCATCCTGTGCCGTTGGCCCAGTATACTCTGTCGCCGAAAAGCTGTGTGAGCAGCTTGGCGTACGGTGTCTCGCCGCAGCCTGCGCAGGCGGCAGAGAACTCGCACAGCGGCTGCCGGAACTGGCTGCCTCTGATGGAGTACGGTGTGAACAGATCGCCCTTGTCCGAAAGGTTCATAGCATAGTTCCAGTTCTCCAGATCCTGCTCGGTCGGGTGCGCCGGCACCATTCTGATGGCCGGGTCCTTGGTCGGACAAACCGGTACGCAGCTGCCGCAGCCCGTACAGTCATGTGTCGAGATCTGCATGCTGAACATGTACTTGGTGCCGTCCTTGGATTTGTATCCGCGCAGCGGAGCCATGTCGAATCCTTCCGGGGCTTCCTCTGCTTCCTTCTCATTGAGCAGGAACGGCCGGATGACAGCGTGCGGACATACAAAGGAACAGCGGTTGCACTGGCTGCACTTGTCCGGATCCCAAACAGGAACGTGGACTGCCAGACCTCTCTTCTCGTAGGCCGTCAGACCCATATCGATATGACCGTCCTTGAGGTGTCCCATGATGCTGACCGGAATATCGTCTCCCACCTGTCTGTCGATCGGCAGTACGATATTGTCGATGATCCACGGATTGCCCGTCGGTTTCGGCGGTTCGTCCTGGCAGTTCGCCCACTCAGCCGGTACTTCGACCTTCCGGAACCCTTCGACACCCGCCTCAATGCCGCGGATGTTCATCTTAACGACTTTGTTGCCTTTGGCTCTGTATTTTTTCCTGACGGCGTTCTCCATCTCCATGATGGCCTGCGTCTTCGGAATGACTTCTCTGATGGTGAAGAAGGCTGCCTGCAGGATCGAATTCTTGTGGCTTCCCAAACCGATCTCCTCTGCGATCTTCGTGGCGTTGATGATGTAGAACTCGATGTTTCTCTCCGCCAGGATCCGCTTGACTTTCGGGGAGAGATTCTCGCCGACTTCCTCCGGCTCCCACGGGCACTCAAGCAAAAGCATCCCGCCCGGCTTGATCTCATCTACTACATTGAATTCATTGATGTAGTGATGGTTGTGGCACGCGACGAAATCGGCCCACTTGACGTAGTAGGAACTTCTGATCGGCGTCTTCGAAAACCGCAGGTGGGACTTGGTCGTGCCCAGAGTCTTCTTCGCGTCGTATTCGAAATATGCCTGACCGTACATGTCGGTCGTGCTGTTGATGATATCCA
>CAMOXP010000109.1 GCA_946629205.1 uncultured Bacillota bacterium | reverse complement strand
GCCGCGCCTACCGGAAGCTGCCCAGCCGCCGGAACCGTTTGACCGCGGACGCGACTGCGTCCACTACGACATCTACTTCGTCCGGGCTGTTCAGCCGTCCCAGGCTGAACCGGATCGCGCCTTCGATGTCCTTAGAGGACTGTCCCATTGCCTCCAGCACATGGCTCTGTCCTTTCTTGTTGGATGAGCACGCGGAACCGGTCGAAACGTAAATCTCTTCCTGCTCCAGCGTGTGCAGGATCACTTCCCCGCGGGTTCCCTTGAAATTCACATTCAGCACGCTTGGACAGCACTGGCCGGGAGCCAGTCCCGCCGCCGGGCTGTTGATTTCTATGTCTTCGATCTTACTGCAAAGGCCATCCATCAGCTGCTGCCTCATTGCAGCGATCTCCGCCATGGACAGGTATCTGCCATTTGTATCGATCATATCGCAGGAACCGTCCGCCGCAGCGATTCTTGCCGCGCAGCCCAGTCCGATGATCGCCGGCACGTTCTCCGTGCCTGACCGGCGTCCGGACTCCTGTCCGCCGCCGACGATGAACGCCGGAATGCTGACGCCTTTGCCTGAGGCGCCGCTGCCTGCGCTTGCGCCTGCCGTGTTTCTGTTCATCAAAAGCGCGCCGCTGCCCTTCGGTCCGTGGATCTTGTGGCCGCTGACCGAAATCAGATCCGCTTCTGCCGGAAGCGGCATCTTGCCGAAGCTCTGCACGGCGTCGCAGTGGAACAGTCCCGGGGCGCCTTTGCTGCGCATGATCTCTTTGACAGCGCCGACCGGCATAACCGTACCGACCTCATTATTCACATGCATCATGCTGACCAGGATCGTGCTCCCGTCGACGGCCTCCTCCAGCTGCTCCATGTCAGGATTGCACTGGGCGTCCACACCGACGCGGATCACTTCGAAGCCGTCTGACTCGAGCCGCTTCATACACTCGAGCACTGCCGGGTGTTCTACGGTCGTTGTGATGATGCGGTTTCCTTGCCTGCGCAGCGCCTTTGCCGCACCGAAGATCGCCATGTTGTCTGCTTCGGTGCCGCCGGATGTGAAGACCACATCCCAGTCGGATGCGGCAAACCATCCGGCCGCTTCCAGCACATGCCGGCGCGCAGCCTTGACAGCCTTCTCCGCATCGACGCCGAGCTGATACAGGGATGACGGATTGCCGTAATCCTCCTGCATCGCACGGACCATCGCGGCCGTTACTTCATCATATTGTCTTGTCGTTGCACTGTTGTCTAAATAAATCATCTGTTCCTATTCTAAAAGTTGACAGAAGGTGTTCCTTCTGCCAACTTCTGTGTTCTCCGTATTGCTGCCATGCAGCTGCTCCCTGCCGCCGCACGGCACCGCTTCCTACTTCGCGTAGTCGATGGCGCGGGTCTCGCGGACCACGTTGACCTTGATCTGTCCCGGATATTCCAGTTCAGACTCGATCTTCTTGGAAATGTCGCGTGCCAGCAGAGCGATGGAATCGTCGCCCACTTCGTCCGGCTTCGCGATGATCCTGATCTCACGTCCAGCCTGGATCGCATAGGAGTTTTCGACGCCCTTCGTCGTGTTGGCGATTTCCTCGAGTTTCTGGAGTCTCTTGATGTAGGATTCCAGTGTCTCGCGGCGTGCGCCCGGACGGGCAGCCGAAAGCGCGTCCGCTGCAGCGATCAGAACGGCTTCCACTGACTTCGGTTCGTAGTCGCCGTGGTGAGCTGCCATGCCGTTGATGACGGCTTCGGATTCCTTGTACTTCTTCAGCACTTCCATGCCGATGTCTACGTGCGTGCCCTCGCGTTCATGGTCAAGAGCTTTGCCGATATCATGCAGCAGTCCCGCACGTTTCGCAAGTGTCACATCGAGTCCCAGCTCGCCGGCCATCAGACCTGCCAGATGAGCGACTTCGACGGAATGCTTGAGTACATTCTGTCCGTATGATGTTCTGTATTTCAGTCTGCCCAGGAGCTTGACCAGTTCCGGATGCAGATTGTGGATACCCACATCGAAGGTCGCCTGTTCGCCGGCTTCCTTGATGATCGTGTTGACTTCGCGCTCCGACTTGTTGACCATCTCTTCGATCCTTGCCGGATGGATGCGTCCGTCCACGATGAGTTTCTCGAGCGCGAGTCTGGCGATCTCTCTTCTGACAGGATCGAAGCCTGACAGGATGACCGCTTCCGGTGTATCATCGATGATCAGATCGATTCCGGTTGCGTTCTCGATCGCTCTGATGTTGCGGCCTTCACGTCCGATGATGCGTCCCTTCATCTCATCATTCGGCAAAGGCACAACTGATACGGTCGATTCCGCGACATGGTCTGCCGCGCATCTCTGGATCGCGCCTGTGATGATTTCCTTAGCCTTCTTATCGGCTTCGTCCTTGGCTTTGCTCTCGATTTCCTTGTAGAGCATCGCCGCATCACTTCTCGCTTCCTGCTCGACCTTCTGCAGTATGATTTCTCTTGCTTCTTCAATGGTGTAACCGGAGATCTTCTCGAGTTCTTCGAGCTGTCTCTTCAGCACTTTGTCCTGTTCCGCAAGTCTGTTTTCGATTTTTCTTTCTTTATTTGTAATGCTTTCTTCTTTTTTCTCTATGTTCTCAAGTTTGCGATCAATAGAGTCTTCCTTCTGATTCAGTCTCCTCTCGGCCTTGGAAATTTCGTTTCTTCTCTCTCTGATTTCCTTATCCGCACTGTTGCGCTGTCTCTGCGCCTCTTCTTTCGCTTCTAATACAATTTCTTTTTTGATGCTTTCGGCGTTCTTTTCCGCGTCCAAAAGCATGTTTCTGGCTTTTGTTTCGGCGTTTCCGATTGTCTTTTCGCCAATGGATTTACGTAATATATATCCAACCAGCAGCCCTATAAGCAAAGCTGCCAGACCCACCACTATAGTAATGATTACACTTGTCATGTGGTATCATTCCTCCTTTCCGATATTCTGTTTTCAAGATTCACTGCCTGGCATAGTGCCGGACAGATTATATTTTTAACTGAAATAGGTATTATTAGAAGTTAAAAGCATACATAGATATTATATAGTTAAACCCTGCTTTCGTCAATGAAAGTTGACAAAAAATAACAAAACCCGTGAGGTTCTTCTTCCCCACGGGTTTCATGCAAAATCATCCTGTCCTGCCTGGGTTTCCGTCAGTTTTGCGACGGGTCCGTCCCTTCGTGCGGATCTTCCGGATGATCCACTCCGATCACCTCGTCGAAGCTGACCTCCGCAACGCCTTCGTCCGCGGCGGGAGCAGCGGGAGTAGCGGGAGCCGCAGCCTCAGCAGCCGTTTCTTCTGTTTCTTTCGGCAGGTTCACGCCTTCCACGGTGGCAAATCCGATTTCCAGATCCTCCTGCGTAATGAGGCTCAGCTGGTCGTCCGTCGCTTTCGACACTTCTTCCAGCGCTGCCAGACGGTCTGCCTGCGCACCGATGGCCTTCTCAAAGATGTTTCTGACGGTTCTGCCGTTGCCGAAATTCTCATCCCTGTTTTCATACATCTTATCGAACCGGTCGAGAAGCATTTCTTCCGTATCGCCGTCGACGGTGTATCCGTTCTTCTTGCAGAACATCTTGAAGATGCCCAGCATCTCCATCCCTGTGTAGTCTTTGAATTCAAAGTATTTGTTGAATCTGGAAGAGAGCCCCGGATTGGAGTCGATGAACTTGTGCATCAGCTCCGGATACCCCGCAACGATGACTACCAGTTCGTCCCGGTGATCTTCCATATTCTTAAGGATGGTCTCGATGGCCTCCTGCCCGAATCCATCATCCTGATTGTTCGCCAGGGAATAGGCCTCGTCGATGAACAGGACGCCGCCCATGGCTTCGTCGATGACCTTCTGGGTCTTGATCGCGGTCTGTCCCACATAACCTGCGACCAGCAGGCCACGGTCGACCTCTACGAGCTGTCCCTTCGGGAGCACCCCGATCTGGTAGTACAGGGACGCGATCAGCCGGGCGATGGTGGTTTTGCCTGTGCCCGGATTGCCCGTGAATACCAGGTGATAGGAAATCTTCGAATTCTTCAGTCCCCGCTCTTCCCGCAGTTTCGTGATCTTGATGAAGTTCATGAGGCTGCGGACGTCGTTCTTGATGTTCTCCATACCGACGAGCTCATTCATTTCCGCCATGAGCTTGTCCAGTTCTTCCTTGCTCCGGGGGACTTCCGGCTCCTTGGCCTCGGCCATTTTTTCCTGCATCGGTCCGTCCGGTCCTGCTTTCTGCGCAGGATCCGGTCTGTTCCCCGGCCGGTTGACGTTGGTCAGATTCTGCAGTTCCTTCTGGAAGTCATCCAGTTTCTGATCCAGAGAATCATCGGTATTGCCCGGAGCTGCCGGCTTTGACGGCCGCTTCGGCGTGATCAGATCCGAGCCGAAATCCAGCATTTCGTCGATGGCGCCGAACACCGGGCTGAGGATCCCGCTGTATCCGCCCGACCTTCCCTGACTGTAGAACACATACATGATCCGCTGGACCTCATTGGCCTCCTCCAAATTGAAGTCCCCGTTGATGGACGCCAAGGTAACGAGCAGGCTGTTGAATCCCGTGATGAATTCCCCGATTTCCCTGTCGTGACCTGCCATCTTCGCGAAAAACGCCGGTGCCTTCGGATCCTTGGTATTTCCCCGGAAGGAACTGATGACCGTTTCAAGCTGTTCATCGCTGTAGTATTTTCCCGATATGATTTCAAAGGCCTTTGCGTATTCCTCCGCGCAGCTCAGGTTTTTGCTCCAGATACGCACAGCGCATTCCTGTGTGAAATTGCGGAACTCGTTCCCGCTGCCGCAAAACCCTGCCACCAGGCTTTCCAGACTGTTGAAATCATTTCTTAACTGTTCATATTTGTCCATCGGTATATCCTTTCAGTCCATTGATCTCTTCTGAAATCTCCATTTCGTATTTTACCATAGATGTGCTACAATAACCACATGCACGAACTACCCATCACACAGAAAATCGTAAAGATCGCGGATGAGCACTGCCGTGAAAACGGCGGATCCCGCGTCCGTAAAGTCAATATGGTCATCGGCGACTACTCCGGCTACGTCGGAGAAGCCATCCGGACCTATTTCGGCATCATAGCAGAAGGCACCCTCTGCGAGGGCGCCT
>CAMOXP010000108.1 GCA_946629205.1 uncultured Bacillota bacterium | reverse complement strand
AGTCCCGTGCTCACGCCGACTTCCTTCTTGTTTCTGATGATATCGAAATGGTACTTCTTCTTGCCGAGCAGCTCTTCCACCTTGGAGGCGGTCAGGCTGACCTTCTCTGTGTTTCCGGTCACGTACTGGCGGGCAACTCTTCTGCAAAGCGTTCCGATTTCCCTCTCCAGATTACGTACGCCTGATTCTCTGGTGTAGTAGTTGATAATGGTCTTGATCCCGGCCTTCGTAAAGCTGATATGGTCTTTTGTCAGGCCGTTCTCTTTGATCTGCTTCGGCACCAGATACTTCTGTGCGATCTTGAGTTTCTCTTCTTCGGTATAACCGCTGACCTCGATGACTTCCATTCTGTCCAGCAGCGGTCTTGGGATCGTTTCTGTCGTGTTTGCAGTCGTGATGAACATGACCTTCGAAAGGTCGAACGGAACCTCCAGGAAATGATCTGTAAAGTCCTTGTTCTGTTCCGGATCCAGCACCTCCAGCAGAGCCGACGCCGGGTCTCCCTTGTAGTCAGCGCCGATCTTGTCGACCTCGTCGAAGAGGAAGACCGGATTCTTCGTGCCGCACTCCTTGATGGAATTGATGATCCTGCCCGGGATCGCGCCGATGTATGTTCTTCTGTGTCCTCTGATCTCCGCTTCGTCGCGGACGCCGCCCAGGGACATTCTCACAAACTCTCTTCCGATGGATCTCGCCACTGACTTTGCAATGGAGGTCTTGCCTGTTCCCGGAGGACCTACGAGGCACAGGATCGGGCCTTTGAGGCTCTCAGACAGCCTGATGACTGCCAGATACTCCAGCACACGTTCCTTGACCTTATCCAGTCCGTAGTGATCCTCGTTGAGGATGCGCTCCGCCTTGACCAGATCGATATTGTCCTCGCTCATGGTGTTCCACGGCAGTTCCAGAACGGTTTCGATATATGTCCTGCTGACCGTCGCTTCCGCGGAAGACGGCTGCATCTTGGAGAATCTGCTGATTTCCTTTTCGATTTTAGATGTGATCTTCTCGTCAAGATTCAGCTCCGCCAGTTTCTCCTTGAATCCGGCGATCTCATCCTCCAGTTCCTCGATGCCGCCCAGTTCTTCCTGGATGGCGCGCAGCTGCTCGCGCAGGTAGTATTCGCGCTGGTTCTGATTGATCTGGCTCTTGACCTTTGTGGAGATGTCCTGCTCGATCGTCAGGATCTCGATTTCCTTCAGCAGGATGTCGTTGAGTTTTCTGAGTCGCTCCTTCTGATCCAGAGTCTCGAGGATCGTCTGTTTGTCTTCGATCTTGATCTCCAGATGCGAAGCGATCATGTCTGCCATCCTGCCCGGCGATTCGATGGTCACGACAGACGCAAAGATCTCCGGTGCCAGACTCTGATCGATGTTGATATAGTCGTCAAAACTGCCCAGCACGGTTCTCATCAGCGCTTCCGCTTCAGAGTCAGGCTCTTCTTCGGCGTCTTCCAGTTTCCGGATCCTGCATTTGAAATACGGCACCTCGAAGAGCACTTCTTCGATGCGGCCTCTGCAGAGTCCTTCCACCAGTACGCGGATGGAATCTCCCGGCAGTTTGAGCATCTGCTTGATCTTGCCGATGGTTCCGATTTTATAGAAATCGTCCGGCGTCGGCAGGTCTGTGTTCTCATCCATCTGTGAAGACAGGAAGATGTACTGGTTGTTGACCATTGCCTTCTCCAGCGCATTGATGGATTTTTCCCTGCCAATGTCAAAATGCAGAACCATGTTCGGAAATACCGAGAGCCCTCTGAGAGGGATCATCGGCAGTTCCACAAATTCTGCATCTGCGAAATGAGTATTCTTTCTGTTTTCGTCCATTTATTTCCCCTTTTATGTTTTATGTTTTTATTGCTCTTGTTCTTGCTTTTGCTCTTTTTCTTCGAGTGCTTCGGTTTTCTCGAGAATCAGTTCAGGATCGCTGCCCTTTTCGACCGTTTCCCTCGTGATGATGCACTTTTTGACATCCTTTCTGGATGGGAGTTCATACATCACGTTTGTCATCAGTTTCTCCATGATCCCGCGCAGACCTCTGGCGCCCGTTTTTCTCTCCAGAGCCTTGTCCGCGATCGCCCCGATGGCGTCTTCGGTGACTTCCAGTTCCACGCCGTCGAATTCCAAAAGCCTCGTATACTGTCTGACGAGTGAATTCTTCGGCTTGGTGAGGATGTCCATGAGAGCTTCACGCGAAAGATCCTCCAATGTCACCAGAACAGGAAGTCTTCCCACGATCTCAGGAATGAGGCCATACTTCATCAGATCCTCCGGCGCCGCATGCTTGAGGATTTCTTCCTTCTCGATCTTATTGCCGCTCACGTCGGAGTTGAAGCCGATGACCTTTTCACCGATACGCTTCTGGACCACCTTCTCCAGTCCGTCGAAGGCGCCGCCGCAGATGAACAGGACATCTGTCGTATCAAACTGAATAAACTCCTGATGCGGGTGTTTGCGTCCTCCCTGAGGCGGGACATCCGCCACAGTTCCTTCGATGATCTTGAGGAGCGCCTGCTGCACGCCCTCGCCGCTGACGTCGCGGGTGATCGACGGGTTCTCCGATTTGCGGGCGATCTTATCGATTTCATCGATATAGATGATGCCCTTCTGGGCTTTTTCGATATCGAAGTCCGCAGCCTGGATCAGCCGCAGCAGGATGTTCTCGACATCTTCTCCCACATAGCCTGCTTCGGTTACGGTAGTCGCATCGGCAATGGCAAAGGGTACATCGAGGATTCTGGCAAGTGTCTGCGCAAGCAGTGTCTTGCCGCAGCCTGTCGGTCCGACCATGGCGATGTTGCTCTTTTGGATCTCAACATCGTTCTCATCGCCGGACTGGCTGATGATCCGCTTGTAGTGGTTGTACACAGCAACAGCAAGGGTCTTCTTGGCGTCATCCTGACCGATGACGTACTGGGAGAGAACCTCGTTGATTTCCATTGGTTTGGGGATCGATACCGGCTCTCCGTCTATGACGTCGCTGCTTCGTTTGCTCTGGTCTTCCTTCAGGATTTCATTGCAGAGCTGCACGCACTCGTCGCAGATATACAGTCCGTTGCCGTTGATGAGTTTCTTCACCTGGCTCTGCGGCTTGCCGCAGAAGGAGCATCTGCGTTCGTTGTTTTTATCGTATTTCGCCATTCTCTAATATATCCTTTACCCTTTTATCTGTCCTTGATGACTTCGTCGATGATCCCATATTCCTTCGCTTCATCCGCAGACATGAAATTATCCCTGTCCGTATCGGTTTCAACTTTCTCGAGAGGCTGGCCGGTATTCTCGCTGAGGATCCGGTTGAGCTTTTCTCTGGTGCGCAGGATCCACTCAGCATGGATCTTGATATCCTCTGCCTGTCCTCTGACCCCGCCCAAAGGCTGATGGATCATGATTTCCGCATTCGGCAGGCTGTAGCGCTTGCCTTTGGTTCCTGCGGACAGCAGAAACGCACCCATGCTCGCAGCAAGTCCTACGCAGATCGTCGAAACTTCGGGCTTGATGTACTGAATGGTGTCATAGATCGCCATGCCGGCGGTCACACTGCCGCCGGGGCTGTTGATGTAAATGTTGATATCCTTGTCCGGATCTTCGGCTTCGAGGAACAGGAGCTGTGCGACGACAACGCTTGCCACGTGGTCGTCGATCTCCTCTCCGATGAATATGATTCTGTCCTTGAGCAGTCTCGAGTAGATATCATACTGCCTCTCGACTCCTCCTGACTGTTCTATCACATATGGAATCATTCTGTAATCCTTCCTGTGTTATTCAGCTTCTTTGATGACTGCATTCTCGTAGATGAAGTCTACGGCTTTTCTCATCTTCAGGTCGCCGCCCAGCGTAGCAACATTCTGCGGTCCGATCGTTTCGATCAGCTTGTCTGCTTCCATGCCGTACTGCTTCGCCATATCTTCGATGTATTCTTTCAGTTCATCATCGGAAACTTCGAATTCTTCCTGGTCTACGATCTTGGCAACCAGCATTCTGGTCTTTGTCTTCTTGAAAGCGTCCTCTCTGATGCTTTCTCTGAACTTATCCATGTCTTCACCCATGAACTGGACATAGCTGTTCAGATCCATGCCCTGTGCTCTCAGCTGCTGGTCGAACTGCTGCAGGGAGCTGTTGATCTCTTCTTCGACCATGACGTTCGGAACCTCGATATCGTTGGCCTCGAACACCTTCTCGATGGCGCTGTTCTTCATCTGGCCTTCTGCTCTCGCTTCCGCAGCCTTCTGCAGTTCTTCTCTCTTGCTGGCCTTCAGTTCGTCCAGTGTATCGAATTCGCTGACATCCTTGACGAAATCATCATCGATTTCCGGAACTTCCTTCTCCTTGATCTCGTGGACTTTGCACTTGAAGATGGCTTCCTTGCCTGCCAGGTCTTCTGAATGATACTCTTCAGGGAATGTGACCTTGACTTCGACGTCATCATCCTTGGATGCGCCGATGAGCTGCTCTTCGAATCCCGGAATAAATGTGCCGGAGCCGATCTGCAGCGGATATCTCTCTGCTGTGCCGCCTTCGAACTGCTCATCGCCTACGAATCCCGCGTAGTCGATCAGTACGGTGTCTCCGTCCTGTACCGGTCTGTCGACCTCGACCATACGTGAATTTCTGTCTGCCATGTTGGAGATCTCTTTGTCTACGTCTTCATCGGTTACTTCAGCCGGGACCTTCTCTATTTCAACGCCCTTGTAGCCGGTGACTTCAAACTCCGGATAACACTCTACAGTTACTGTAGCAGTAAAGCCTTCGCCTTTCTTCGTCTGGCTCAGCTCTGTTCTCGGATAATCGATGACTTCCAGGTCCAGCTCGTCCAGAGCCAGCGGGTAGTTCAGTGAGATCAGATTGTTGACTGCGTCCTCAAAGAAGATACCTTCGCCGTATCTCTTCTCGATCAGGCTTCTGGGTGCTTTGCCCTTTCTGAAACCGTCGATCTGGAACTTGTCCTTCTCCTTCTGATAGACCTTGACGATCGCTTCCTCAAACTCTTCAGCGGTGAATTCCATCGTGAATTTAACTTCGTTTTTCTCTCTTGAAATAAATGTTGATTTCATTAATATGTTTCCTCCTCGGTTTTTTACATATAGTGCAAATAATTATACCTCTTTTGCCTTTG
>CAMOXP010000107.1 GCA_946629205.1 uncultured Bacillota bacterium | reverse complement strand
CGCTGGATTTCTGCGTAACTGTTGTCGTGGGTCTCCTGTGCTATATGCTTTCCCGATTTCTCGAAAAGTATGAGATCAATTTCTTCATACGGGGCTTTTGCTGCTGCGCCTTCGCGGCGTTCTTCGCGCTCCTCGCGGCGGCTTCTATCGACGGGGTCAGCTACGCCCCCGTCATTTCCGGGTGCATCATGCTGTTTGTCCCGGGAATCGCCATTACGAATTCCATCCGTGATTTTCTGTCCGGAAACATGCTGGCCGGCGTTGCGCGCCTGACGGAAGCGATCATCATCGGTGTTTCGCTGGCGGCAGGAGCCGGCGTCGTTCTTGAAATCTGGTACATGATGGGAGGGCTCGCGTTATGATGAATCTGATCTCACAGTTTGTGCTGGCTCTGTTTGCCACGATGGGATTCGCCGTCATCTTCAGAGTGCCGGCGCGCCATATCCCTGCCTGCGTCATCGTCGGCGCGCTGGGGTGGGTCACCTATCTGATCACAGATTACAATATAGACTCCCCCGCCATAGCGTGTTTCTTCGGCGCCTGCATGGTTGGGCTTTGCAGTGCCATTTCTGCACACATCTTCAAGGAAGCCATGACCATATTCATCATCCCGGGGATCCTGTGCCTCGTCCCGGGAGCTAACATTTTTTATACAATGGAGGCACTCCTGCGCAGCGACATCGAAAAGATGGCGGAAGTCGGCATCCAGACGATCCTGATGGCCGGCGCGATCGCCATGGGCCTACTGGCCATGGGTGCGGTCATCAATGTCGTACGCGCACTCTTATCAAAGACCATCTCAATCAAAGACAAGTTATAATGTGTCAAAGGGACGGTTCTTTTGACACATTTCCATTTACATAATGTAGGAGGAAAACATGAAAGCAATCATCACTGTTGTGGGTAAAGACCAGGTCGGGATCATGTACAAGGTCTCGGGGATCCTGAACGAGAAGCATGTGAACATTGAGGATGTGACCCAGACGATCCTGCAGGATTACTTCACGATGATCATGGTCGTGAAGATCGACGAGTCCGCAGCCAGCTTCCACGAGGTGGATGTGGCGCTGCACGAGATGGCAGAGAAAGAAGGTCTGTCCATCCACGTCCAAAAGGAAGAAATCTTTGATACGATGCACCAGATCTAGGGGGAAAAGGACATGACGATTTACAAAGACGTTCTGGAAACGATCCGCATGATCGAAAAGGAAAACCTGGATATACGGACGACGACGATGGGAATCTCCCTGCTCGACTGCTTCGGCAGAGACCACAAAGCGGCGTCCGAGCGGGTATATGATAAGATCACGCGTCTGGCGTCCCGGCTTGTCGAAACGGCGAATGAGGTGGGCGAAGACTACGGTATCAAAGTCGTAAACAAACGCATCTCCGTGACGCCGATTGCACTGGCCGCCGCGGAAACGACAGAGGACTGGCTCCTCTATGCAAAAGCATTAGACAGCGCGGCGAAAGCCGTTGGCGTGGATATCATCGGCGGGTTTTCGGCACTGGTGCAGAAGGGCTGCACACCGGCCGACGAAAGCTTCATCGAAGCCGTGCCCTATGCGCTGGCGGAGACAGAGGCCATGTGCTCCAGCATCAACCTGGGATCCACCAAGGCCGGCATCAACATGGATGCGGTCAAGAAGATGGGCCCGATGATCAAGAAGACGGCTTATCTGACAAGAGATAACAACAGCTTCGGATGCGCCAAGTTTGTTGCTTTTGCAAACGCCGTTGAGGACAATCCGTTCATGGCGGGCGCCTTTCACGGGGTCGGTGAAGCGGAGAACGTGATCAACGTAGGCGTGTCCGGGCCGGGCGTCGTCAAGGAAGCTCTCGTCGGCATGGAAGGCGCGACGGCGGATGAGATTGCAGAGAAAATCAAGCAGACGGCGTTCAAGATCACCCGTGCCGGACAGCTGATCGGCCGGGAGGTTTCGAGCCGTCTCGGAATCCCCTTCGGCATTTTGGATCTGTCTCTGGCGCCGACGCCGGCAGTGGGAGACAGCGTCGCGGAGATCCTGGAGGTCATGGGCCTCGCGCGCTGCGGGACACACGGAAGCACAGCGGCCTTGGCCATGCTTACAGACGCGGTCAAGAAGGGCGGCATCATGGCATCCGGTCACGTAGGAGGCCTGTCAGGCGCGTTCATCCCGGTCAGCGAAGACCGTCAGATGATCGCATCGGCAGAAGAAGGCTGCCTGACCTTCGATAAACTGGAAGCGATGACCAGCGTCTGCTCGGTGGGGTTGGACATGATCGCCATCCCGGGCGACACGCCGGAAGATACGATTTCGGCCATGATTGCCGACGAAGCCGCCATTGGCGTCATCAACAACAAGACAACAGCCGTCCGCGTCATACCGGTTTACGGCATGAAGGCAGGCGACAAAGCCGACTGGGGCGGACTCTTCGGATCTTCACCGGTCATGGACGTCAACCAGTTCTCGAGCAGCGCGTTCATCCAGCGGGGCGGACGCATCCCCGCGCCCGTGCACTCCTTCAAGAACTGATGCATTAAATGCGTTCAAAATGTGTCAAAAGAACCGTCCCTTTGACACATCGTTTCGAACTGCGACTATGCGTTGACGCGCACCCAGCGGCGCGCCGTTCGAATGAATTCACGGGCAGCCTTTGTGCTGCCCTTTAATGATCTTGTGCCAATGCCGATCGTTCGCTTAAGAGATGGTGAAAACTCCATATAGGTGATCGGGAAGGACATGTCGTTCAGCTGTATTTTCGGGGAGATGCATATGCCGAGGCCTTTGCTTGCCATGGCGATGGCAGCGTAATCGTTGTCGACGGTGAAGGCGGTCCGGGGTTTGATGCCGTCCGTGAAGATCAGCGAATTGAAATCCTGCTTGTCGTACGTCATCATGATGTACGGGAAGTCACCGATCTTATCGCGGGGAAAAGTTTTGCGGGCGGCCATGGGGTGGTCCTTTGACATGACGACCATCAGCGGCTCCTGCATCAGTTCGAAGAACTCGATGTCTGTTGAAGTCGGCGGGGTGGCCATGAAACCGCAGTCGACCTGCCGGCTGTAGATCATCTCCTCATTCTCTCGGTCTTCGTCATAGCTGACAATCTCAATGTTGACGTTCGGATAGCTCTGCTTGAAATCGTGAATGATCCCGGGGAGCCAATGGATGTAGACGCTGCTGAAAGTGGAGACGCGGACCGTTCCGGAATCCAGCCCCTTGATGTCGTTGATAGCTTCCTCGAGATAATGTTCTTCATCCGCGACGTTGCGGATGAACGGAAGCAGGGTGCTGCCCTCAGGCGTCAGGCGGACGCCGCCGTATTCCCGGTAAAAGAGTTTGAGTCCGCACTCCTCTTCCATTGCGTTGATGATGTAACTGACGCCCGCCTGGGTGTAGCCCAGAATGTCGGCCGCCCGTTTGAAACTTCCCGTCTCGACAACTTTCAGAAAGACAGATGCATTCAGTTTTTCCATGAAAACCTCCGGCCGGTCCCGAAACATGGATATAAGTAATTTCAAGACCATATATAAGAAATAACCGTTTTACTTTTAACCCTCTGTTCATTATAATACAATCACAAATTGAGTTAAAGATAGATTTTAATATAAAGAAAACGGAGGTATGAACAATGAGAAACAACATGAACAACGAAATGATGAATTCCTGCAGAAGCGCACTGTCATTCCTGGCAGGTGTAGACAACGCTACTATGAGAGACGTTGCGGTTATGAACATGAGATCACGTTTCGACGCGAACCAGCAGAGTATGTCAGAAATCGCTGACGACATCTGCCGCGAAAGAGCAGCTGCAAACGAAGACTTCAGTTTCTAAAGCGGACAGGTAACAAGTTTTATAACAATAATCCTTCAGAAAAATGCAGCCAGACTGCATTTTTCTCGTTTTTGCATCTACAAAACCCGGCTGATTGGGCTATAATGGGTGCAGTAACATATATTCATCAAAAGAAACCAATTCAGAAAAACCAGTGTAGAGAAACAGGAGGAAACTATGTCATATCAGGAACATTTTGAACAGATCGTAAAGGATCAGCTGGAAAGAGTCGAAAGAATGAAGAACGCACCGGCGGCTCCGGATTTTGCATCGATGGACAAGGTCGTGATTGGAGCAATTGACGGAGACGGTATCGGCCCGATCATCATGGACTCCTGCAGGGAGATCCTGAACAAGCTGCTCGCTGATGAAATCGAAGCAGGTAAGATCGAGATCCGTACGATCAAGGGCCTGACCATCGAGAACAGAGTGGAAAAACTGCAGGCGGTTCCTGACGATGTACTCGAGGAGATCAAAGAGTGCGATCTGCTCCTCAAAGGTCCGACCATGACTCCGGGCAAAGGCGACAACCTGCCGAACATCGAGAGTGCTAACGTTAAACTCCGTAAAGAACTCGACCTGTTTGCCAACGTCAGACCGGTCGTGATCCCGGAGAAGGGCATCGACTGGATGTTCTTCAGAGAGAATACGGAAGGTGAATATGCGCTGGGCAACAGAGGCATCGACATCAACGACGACATCTCCATCGACTTCAAGGTGACGACAACAGCAGGGACCCAGAGACTGGCACGCGCTGCTTTTGAACATGCCAAGAACAACGGCAACAAGAACGTCACGATCGTTACGAAGGCGAACATCATGAAGAAGACCGACGGCAAGTTCCTGGAGCTCTGCTATGAAATGGCGAAGGAGTATCCTGAGATCAAGACCAACGACAGATACGTCGACATCATGAGCGCCAACCTGATCAACGAACTCGTCAACAAAGACTTCAACGTCTTCATCCTGCCGAACCTCTACGGCGACATCATCACCGACGAGGCAGCCCAGATGCAGGGCGGCGTCGGCACGGCGGGAAGCGCCAACATCGGAAGCAGATACGCAATGTTCGAAGCCATCCACGGCTCCGCTGAGAGAATGATCAAGGAAGGCCGCGGTCAGTTCGCGAACCCGGCCAGCATCTGCAGAGCAGCAGTCATGATGCTCCGCCACATGGGTGCCTTCGAGAAGGCAGACGTTCTGGAAAAGGCTCTCGACGCAGCAGCAGAAAACGTCCACATCATTCGTGACGGCAGCGGCGACACAGCAGCAGACTTCACAGAATTCGTTCTGGGACAGCTGTA
>CAMOXP010000106.1 GCA_946629205.1 uncultured Bacillota bacterium | reverse complement strand
CATGCTTTTGCGTAAGTAACACAAAACGCCGGGGTATGTTCTTTGGTCGGAGAGACAGGATTTGAACCTGCGGCCACCTGACCCCCAGTCAGGTGCGCTACCAAACTGCGCCACTCCCCGATGACTCCCGGCGTTTCGTACCTTGCTATTATACACCTTTTCCTTTTCATTGACAAATACTATCTTGCGGTTTATACTTCCCCTTGTGATGGACGGTATTCCACCAAGGAAACTGTACCGCGAAGGACCCCGGACCGATACAAGGCGCGCGCACGCAAGCCTAGGGAAAGGAACCACGTCACCTTTTGAGAAAAGAGGTGATCGATTGAAAACAGGATTTATAGGAGCAGGCAAGGTTGGATTTACCTTAGGTAAATACTTCTCGAGCAAAACAGACGCAAACAGCATCAAGGTTACAGGCTACTACAGCCGCAACACTCAATCTGCTGAAGAAGCAGCGAACTTTACCGGCAGCGAGGCGTTCACTGATCTGGGCGCTCTCATCGAAGCAAGCGACGTGTTGTTCCTGACTGTTCCCGACGGGACCATTTCAGAAGTGTTCGAACAGGTCCGTCAGTATCCGATCCAGGGCAAGTACATATGTCACTGCAGCGGATCGCTCTCCGCAGGAGAAGCATTCCCCGGCATTGACCAGACAGGCGCGTACGAGTATTCCGTTCATCCGCTGTTCGCCGTAAGCGATAAGTATGAAGCTTACAAAGAACTGCAGGATGTTTTTTTTGCGGTCGAGGGAAATGAAGAACATCTTCCCGAGATCAAAGGAATGCTTAAGAGTGCAGGCATCGACCTGCAGGTGATCCGGGCGGAGGGCAAGACCCTCTACCATGCGGCAGCCGTCACAGCCAGCAATCTGGCGGTCGCGCTCCTGGCGGAAAGCATCGACATGCTCTGCCAGTGCGGATTCGACGAAGCGGACGCGCGCAAAGCCCTCACCCCGCTCGTGACGGGAAATGTACAGCACGTTCTCGCGCATGGGCCGGCAGCAGCACTCACCGGACCGGTGGAGCGCGGCGATGCAAAGACCATCGCAAAGCACCTGGCATGCCTGAACGAGCAGCAGAGCGCCATCTATCGTGTACTTTCATCGCGGCTCATTCCGATAGCGGAATCCAAACATCCCGATCGTTTGTACCAGAACATCGAACAACTTTTATCTGAAGATCCGGAGAAAGATCATTAACCGAAGGATCAGTAATCGAAGGATTATTAATCGAAGGAAAGGACAAAACCACAATGAGAAACTCAGTACTCACCTTCCAGAAGATGAAGTCGGAAGGCAAAAAAATCTCCATGCTTACGTGCTATGATTACTCAACAGCGAAGCTGATGGACGGCAACATAGACGCGATTCTGGTAGGAGATTCACTCGGTAACACAATGCTTGGACTTGGAGACACAATTCCTGTGACCGTAGATAACATGATCACCTACGGCGCTTCTGTCGTCCGCGGAACAGAGACCACCATGATCGTTGTCGACATGCCGTTCATGTCGTACCAGGTATCCATGGAACAGGCCCTCGAGAACGCGGGACGCGTCATGAAAGAAACCCACTGCCAGGCCATCAAGCTTGAAGGCGGCGCCAGAGTCTGCCCTCAGATCAAAGCGATGGTCGATGCAGGCATTCCAGTCATGGCGCACCTCGGACTGACACCGCAGTCCATCAACGCATTCGGCGGATGCCGCGTACAGGGCAAGACCGAAGACGCAGCCAAGGAACTCCTGGAAGACGCATACGCAGTTCAGGAAGCCGGCGCTTTCTCAGTCGTACTGGAATGTATTCCTGCTCCGGTTGCAGCACTCATCACAAGCAAGCTTGATATCCCGACCATCGGCATCGGCGGCGGAACCGAGTGTGACGGACAGATCCTCGTCTATCAGGACATGCTGGGAACGTTTACAGACTATGTTCCGAAGTTCGTCAAGCAGTTTGCTAACATCGGCGAAGAGATGGTCAAGGCGTTCAAGGCCTACGACGAGGAAGTCAAGAACAAGACCTTCCCGGATGATGAGCACTCATTCCAGATGAAGAACGAAGAAGCGCTCAAGCGCCTCTACTAATCAAAGCAAAAGCAATACACCCAAAAGCATCACAGCGAGGAAACAAACATGAGAGTTATAACAACGATTGCAGAGATGCACGCACAGATCGAAACATGGAAGAATGCCGACCAGACGATCGGTCTTTGCCCGACCATGGGCTATCTCCACGAGGGGCACGCGTCCCTGATGGACTACAGCAACGAGGACAACGACTACACGGTGGCTTCGGTCTTCGTAAACCCCATACAGTTCGGACCCAATGAGGACCTGTCAAAGTACCCCCGGGATTTCGAACGCGACTGCAAGATCCTTGAAGCCCACGGCGTGGATGTTGTTTTCCATCCGGAGCCGGAGGAAATGTACCTCCCGGACTTCTGCACATACGCGGACGTCGACGTCGTGTCCGACACCTTGTGCGGAGCCAAAAGAGAGAACCACTTCCGCGGCGTCTGCACTGTGATCGCGAAATTCCTCAACGTCGTTCAGCCGGATAAAATCTACTTCGGCAAAAAGGACGCCCAGCAGCTGGCTGTAGTCCGCAGGATGGTCAGAGATCTGAATTTCGATGTAGACGTCGTCGGCTGCCCGACTGTCAGAGAAGAAGATGGCCTTGCCATGAGCTCACGCAATGTCTACCTGAACCCAGATGAGCGCAAAGCCGCGCGCATTCTTTCCAGATCCCTGCGCCTCGGCCAGGATATGATCAAAAACGGCTGTACAGACTCGAAGACGCTGCTCGATGCCATAAAAGCCAATCTTGCCACAGAGCCCATGGCAGACATCGATTACGTGGAAGTCGTCGACGGCCTGTCCATGCAGCCCATCGAAACCTTTGGCAAAGGAGACGTCGTCGCAATGGCCGTTCGCATCGGCACCACCCGCCTCATCGACAACTTCACCGTCGGAGACATGGCCATCGACGTATAATGTGCCAAAGGGACGGTTCTTTTGACACATTTACAATAACTGGAAATTACAAACCCGAAGCACTTCGCAACGAGCAGCGCTTCGGGTTTTCCATATTCTGACAATGTGTCAAAAGAACCGTCCCTATGACACACTTAATGACACATTACATTTCACTGTTTCCCAGGATCGGGTCGTCGTCTGCTATCACATTCTTGTTGGACATGATCTCAGGGTGTTTCTTAATGTAGTTCGTCATATTCTGGTCATTCGTTGTGAACATATAGTATCGGTTGTAAGCCTCCAGTTTTGTGGCAGTCTCTGCCGGAAGGCTGTAGTCGACACATATGCTGAGCGTGTAGGAGGACTTGTCTTTCTCGGGATCATAGTCTTCGTTGACCAGAAACAGCCCGCGGTTCTCTGCGGTCCAGTTCATGATATCTTTGTTGGCTGCCCTGATGATGCCACTCAGGTCCTCATCCGGCACTTTGTAGATATTGCTGTCGATGCTGTCTCCATTCTTGTTGACATGTGCGTCATTGATGGACATATACTGCCCGGCTTTGAACGGATGCTTCTCGTCGATGCAATCATGTTCCCGGATTTTCTGACCGCGGTAGTATTCCGCATATGCATCATAGGACGCAGGATAAATGAATCCGTAATATCTCGAGAGGGTCTTGCCGTTTTTCAGATGGTAGTCGATCTGCACGCCGCCGATGGACGCCGCCTGTTCGCCGGTCTTCGCCTCATCTGCAGGAACCTCCATGTCTGTATGTTTTCCTTCCTCGGCGATGCTTTTGTGAAGGGCTGTGACCAGCGCGATCGTTTCCTCATCTTTGATGCCTTTGTACTCCGAATAAATCAGATTCGAATCGTTGATATCAACGGACGCCACCTCTGCAGCTTCCGGAACTCTTTTTTCAAATCCGGTCACATCAAAGAGTGTGAATGCCAGCACCAGACACATGACCGCAGCGTAGATGATGAACACCCCGACGTTCCTGCCTTTGAAAATCCGGAAGCTCTGATCCGCGATCATGCAGAACACCGGGAAGAATACGATCGTTGCCAGAACAATCGTGATGATGCTGCCTGCAACTGTGTCTATTGCCAGGAAACTCTGGGCGATAAAGAGCACCGTCGATACAGCCAGCGCTGTAAGCAGGACCACCAGAAGATCTGCCACGAAAGGCACGACGATAGTCTGTTCCTCATTCTCGAGTCTGATTTTCTTGTATACGGCTGCCGCCGCAAAGGCAATCAGCGCGGAGATCACTGCATACACGATGAGCGTCACAGGAACTGATTCGAACGGGAACGTGTCTCTTATCATCAGGAAACCGTACGGCGAAAGATATGTCAAAAGGCTGGTGTTGCTGCCGGCGTATCCGTAAAGGAAGGTGTCCATGTATCCCAGGAAAAAGCTGTACACGATCGAAGCCACTGATATGAGCAGCAGTGACAGCAGCGCCTGTATGGCAGCTGTCCCGGCAAGTATCGCCGCGAAGCACGATACGCAGTATGTGAATCCGATGACGACGATATTGTCCAGGATCCATCCGATGATGTTGGAAACGCACAGAATGTGTTCGGCGCCGGTCTGTTTCAACCAGTCTCCCATGCCCAGTTCTTCCATGGTTGTTGTAAGATCAACAGATCCGTGTGCGCCCATGACGCACAGGTACAGCAGCCCTGTGAGGACAACCGGCACAATGACCATCAGCAGTCCTGCGAAGAAAGATCCTCTGAACAGCTGCGCTCTGGTCAGCGGTTTCGCATGGGCGTCGATGACAGACGCGTTGCTGTGCAGGTATCTGAATACTGCGCAGCTCACGACCACGCCGCCGACGATCCCGATGAGGATGTTCAGCAGGTTCGATCCGGTCATCGAGCCGTATACGTAGGTGATGATTCTTTCCAGCTTGCTGTAGGACAACAGAATCGGGAGAATGTTGCTGAGAAAATATGCGACTGCGATGAGCACCGGCAGCGCCTTACAGCGTCTCAGCGTCTCGATCAGCCAGGTTCTTTCAGGATTTTTACATGATTTCGCTGAAGTCATATTTCTCACCTCCCAGTTCATAAATAAATACCTCTTCCAGTGACAGCGGCAGCACATCCAGCACCAGCGGATTCGCCGGCGTAAGCACTTCTTCGATCCGCTCCGCACTGTCTCTTGTGATCAGCAGTTCAATGGAGCCGTGCTTGTCTCTGTGCAGGACATTGAGCTGCGCGATCGCCGCTTCGGCGTCATCCGTTTCCTGCACTGCCTGCAGATCATCTCCGTCTTGCGGCTTTTGCGCAAAGGCAACCTGCACTTTGTTGATGCCTTCTCTGACGGATTCCAG
>CAMOXP010000105.1 GCA_946629205.1 uncultured Bacillota bacterium | reverse complement strand
CGAAGAACAGAATTACAAAATACCCTATAAATACAATAATTTCAGCCATAAAAAATAACCTCTTGTTTCTATAATAAAAATTCTGTGCACTTTTCGCACGGACTGATTCTAACAGAACATTTGTGTGAATCAAATACCAACTGGATTCTATACTTTATAGACTGAATTTTATTATATTTACAAAAAACTGTTGAAATTTCAACGATGATAAATTAGACTAAACAATATACTAATAATAGTAATCTGATTAAATTGCAGACAAATCGCTTACAAATCACAGAACAATTATGGCAAAAGCAACAAAAAAGGCTTCAAAGAGAGTCACGAACGAAACCAAAGGCCGCATCGTCGCCGCCGCCTGGAAGCTGTTCTACCAGTACGGCTACAACAACACGACCATCGATGATATCGTAGAAGAATCCAATACATCCAAAGGCTCCTTCTACCATTACTTCAGTTCCAAGGATGATCTGATGGGATCGCTCTCCTACCTGTTCGATGAGAAGTACGAAGAACTGGCAGAGACCATGGACCCTGCCCTCTCCCCCGCAGAAAAACTCATTCTGATGAACCGGGAGCTGTTTCTCATGATCGAGAACACTGTATCCGTATCTATGCTGTCCCAGCTCTTCGCGGCGCAGCTGACCACCATGAGCGAAAAACATCTGCTCGATCCGGACCGGACCTACTACAAGCTCCTGCGCCAGATCGCCATCGAAGGACAGAGCCAGGGACTCTTCCGCGACGACCTTTCCGTCAACGACATCACCAAGTCCTACGCCCTCTTCGAGCGCGGCATGATGTACGACTGGTGTATCTCCAGCGGCAATTACTCCCTCTGCCAGTATTCAGAAAAAATGCTGCCTTTGTTCATCGCGGGGTTGACGAAATAGATTTCAATGCTTATAATAGCACCTACGAGATCCGTTAGCTCAGCTGGGAGAGCGTCTGGGTGACAACCAGAAGGTCATTGGTTCAAGTCCAATACGGGTCACCAAAAGACGAGCCGGCAAAATGCCGGCTCGATTATATTTTTTATGCAAAATCATATCTTATTCTGCGGGAATCGAGTGTGCTGATCAGTCACCGTTCGTCCCGAACTGGGTCGATGTCTTGTAGTATTCATCGAATGCGGTTCTGTCGAGGACCTTCGTATCGAGTCCTGCGTCTTCAGACAGCTGCACCTCCGTGCTGTAATCACCGCTGACTGTAACTGTGATCGCGCTGTCGCCTTCCACTACAGTTTTGCCATCTGCTTTGACTGTCACTGTCTTGCCGTCTGCGTCGACTATCTTAGCACCGTCCGCTGCGCTCAGGTCCGCAACGGTCGTGTCTTCTGTCACGACCCAGGTCGATGTTCCGTCAATGGTCACGTTCAGATTGTTCGACCCCTCTGAGACGCCTGTCCAGGTGGATCCGTCAGTCAGGTTCAGGTCGACGCTGCTGATCTTATCGGTGCTGATGTTGCCGGACAGGATCTGTGCAATGCCGGTGAAGGTCGCGGTACCTCCGTTCTTGCCTTCGGTGCCCCAGTTGTTGGAGCTGTTGCCGGAGGCGTTGATCAGGTCAACCTTCTCGCTGTCGAAATCGAGAGCCGTGTTCTGCAGCACCACGTTGGCCTTCGTGTTGGTTACGTAGAACATGGCGCCGTCTGTGATGGCTGTCTTCAGGGTAGAATCGACTGCTTCAAACTCGCAGGATTCTGCCGAAGCCGTATCCGCATCACCTGACGTCGACTGATACAAAATCACCCCGTTCTTGATTGGATCGCTTCCGGAAGTCCCGTCATGGGTGCTTTCCAAGGTTGAATTATTGATCACGATGCGGTTCAGTCCTTCCATGCCTGCGATCTGGCTGCCGGAGGATGTGCCCGTGACATTATCCACTTCGATATCCCCTGTCGAATAGATCAGCGGGGATCCGTTGCCTGCTGTCGCAAGTTTGCTGTTGGCCACGGAGATGTATCCGCCGCCTCTGTCTGTTGCCAGCGCAGCGCAGTGGTCCTTTGCGGTGCTGATCGTCAGGTCATTTCCGTAGATGACGCCGCCGTAGGTGGCGTCCAGACCTCTGGAGTTGCCGCCTTTGGTCGTGGTGATTTTCACGTTGTTCACGTACGCTGTTCCGCTGTCAGTTGCAAAAACACCATTGTTTCCTTCTCCTGTAGAGTTGATCTTACTGTCGGAGAGGTAAACTTCGGATTTCTCACCCGTGCTCAGCACGCTGGAATTGATCCCGTAGAAGTTGCAGTTGTCGCCGTTGCTGTCATCTCCTGACTTGGTGATTTCTGCATTGGTCACCTTCAGCACGCCGCCGTTTTCCGCAAGGAGCGCGTTCTCATCGGCTGTTGTTGATTCGATTTTTTCTCCGTCGGATGTGACTTCCTTACTGTCTTCGTCACTTCCATCTGCAATCAATTTGCCGCTCAGCTTCCCGCTGTAATCATAGGACGCAGTGTTCGGTCCGCCGCCCGGGGCTCCTCCGTTCGGCATAGCCGGCGGCTGCCCACTCGGGGCCTCTCCGCTTGGTGCCTCTCCGTTCGGCATGGCCGGCGGCTGCCCGCTTGGTGCCTCACCGCTCGGTGCTTCCCCATCCGGCTTTTCCGGCGGCTGCCCACTCGGTGCTTCGCCGCTTGGTGCTTCACCATCCGGCTTTTCCGGCGGCTGTCCGTTCGAGGCGTCACCGTTTTCTGCATCTCCGTTTGACGCATCGCTGTCCGACTTCCCTGCCGCGCTATTGTCATCCTTCGCGTCCGCAGATGCATCCTGATCCGCATCCGAATCTTTCTGATTCTCTGCCTTTGCTGTGTCTCCTTTCAAATCCGACGGGGAAACATATTCCCATGCCACGGTGCCGGCGGAAGCGCTGCCGCCGGATTTGTCCGCGTCATTCGATGCCGTATCTGCTCCGCAGCCGGACATCATCAGCGTAAACGCTGTCAGCATCACGGACATTACGATTGCTGCAATTCTCTTTGTTTTCATATTGGTCTTTTTCAAACTTTATCTCCCTTCCTGATTATATTTCTTCATCCACATATTAATCAGGACAAGTGGCAGGAGGATGAAGCTTTTTTGTTGAACATGTGGAGTTGATAAGGAGTTGACAAGCTGAGTCGAATGAAAACTGTATCCCTTTTGACAAAAGAATGTGTACCTATAGGCATACATTTTTCTACGAAAAGGGATACATTTTCCACCAAGGCGGCAGAAAACGTACCCCTTATTCTTAAAAACTATGGTCCTTTAGGTACACGCTTATTTCTGAGAAGGTACACCTGGAGTTCTTATGCTTATGCCTTTGCATAGGCGAGTTCTGCAACCGTTGCCAGCAGGCGGTCGATGTCGCCTTCTGTGCAGTACGGCGCCAGGCCGACACGGATCAGGCCGCCCTTGTCTTCCAGACCGAGGGCGGAGATGACTTCGATGGCGTAGAAGTCGCCGTGCCATGCGTTGATGCCCTTGTCGCCCAGGACTTTCGTGACTTCTTCCGGAGCGTAGCCTTCCATGGTGAATGCGACGGTCGGGGTACGCGGCTGCCCTTCGGCCGGACCGTAAACATGGACG
The DNA here is from genome assembly GCA_946629205.1 of uncultured Bacillota bacterium. GTDB lineage: Bacteria > Bacillota > Clostridia > Peptostreptococcales > Anaerovoracaceae > Lentihominibacter. The sequence continues at coordinate 1,799 of CAMOXP010000105.1, read as the reverse complement.
CCCGGCAGCCTGCGCAGGCCTTTGCGGATGCGCGTTGCCAGCGGCGCTTCATAAGCATCAAAGGCCATCATGCCGGCGACCACATCTCTACGGCGTCCGGTCAGCCCTTCCAGTTCCTCCTCAAAGTAGTAAGCGTACTCTGCGCCGACCTCGGCGATCATGTTGATTGCCGCTGTCATGCCGGCGAGGAACTCGTACTGCGGGGTGGCCATGTGGAATTTACGGCTGCCTTCAGAAATATCCTCAGCGCCCGCATTGTTGAATTCCAGACTGCCCAGCAGTTTCTCATCCATGTAGCAAAGACCCATATGCGGTCCGAAGAACTTGTATGGGGAGCAGAGCAGGACGTCCGTGCCGATTGCCTTGACATCCATCGGCAGATGCGCTGCGTAGTGCACTGCGTCGACAACGGTCACCGCGCCGACCTCGTGAGCCGCGTCAATGTATTTCTTGACATCTGTGATCGTTCCCAGCGCGTTGCTGGCCCAGTTGACGGCGACCACCTTCGTGCGGTCGGACAGTTTGGACATATAGTCGTCCCAGTCCAGCTGCTGGGTCTCCAGATCCAGGCGCACCTGTTTCACTTCAAAGCCCAGCTTGCCCAGTCTTCTCCATGGCTGGCTGTTGCAGCGGTGATCGATCTCCGTGATGATCAGCTCGTCGCCCGGCTGGAGCGTCTTCGCGATGTTGACGGAGAAGTTGTAGCTGTGCTGAGTGGAGCCGACGCTGAACCCGACCTCCTGCGGGGAGCATCCCAGGAAATCCGCTGCCGCTGCAAAGGCTGCCTGCTCGACTTCATCTGTCTTGTAGCTGGCCTTGAAGTTGCCTCCCTCATTGGCGTTGTCATTGATCAGATATCCTGTGATGGCATCCACCACGCTCTGGGGCACCTGGGTCCCTCCCGGACCATCCAAATACGCGATCGGCGCGCCCGCTACCTGCAGCTGGCATGCCGGGAATCTGCTTCTGAATTTCTGTACATCAAACTGGAACTGCTTCATCGCATACCTCCTAATAAATTCATCTATATTCATCAAAATATGTTCATCAAATTATTCTTCCAATAATCTACCAATAGTCTACCAAAAACCGCGGTGTTTCGCTACACCTACGCTGCACCTAATCAGCACACGCGCTGGCCCATGCTGCACCTGCGCAACTCCCAGGGCTACACTTCCTCCAGCGAAACATCCCCAATGATATTTCCCGCGTCGATGTTCTTTTGGATCATCGGCTTGGAGACCTCATCCCAAAGGATCTGCGAGCCCCGCGCTGTGCGTCTTTGCCGCTCGATGGCCTGGGACAGGCGGATGCCCTTCTCACGCCAATCCTTGCCGCCGGACGCGTCATTCTGCATCACCGGCTGCACGTTGTCCAGCGCTTTTGCAAATCTGGCTTCCGGGCTCTCTCCTTCCTCGAACTCGCGGAACAGGGCGAGCATGTGCTCCCGCTGATCTTCCGGCAGCATCCCGTAGATCCTGGCTGCCGCCTTCTCTTCCCGCTCTGCCTGGGACTTCAGCCCTTCCACATCATAGGCGTAGGTGTCGCCGGCGTCGATCTCCACGACGTCATGGATGAGGAGCATCGTGATCGTCTTGAGCAGGTCCACCTTCTCGTTGGCGTACTCCTCCAGGATCACCGCCATCAGCGCCGCGTGCCATGCGTGCTCCGCATCGTTCTCCCTGCGGCTGGCGGAGCACAAGTACGATTGCCGGAACACTTCTTTTTCTTTGTCGATTTCCCTGCAGAAATCCATCTGCTGTCTAAGTCTTTCGCTATCCATATCAGCCTCCTGCACG
>CAMOXP010000104.1 GCA_946629205.1 uncultured Bacillota bacterium | reverse complement strand
AGTCCAGACTCGCATTCCTAACCAACAGCCAAACGAAGAATCAAGGGTTTGAGGCACCACCTGATGGTTCTGTGCAGCGGCACGGACCGGGGCTGCTGGAAATGACCTATCAAATGATAGGCTTTTTTGTTATAATAAGAAAACTGGAGGCAACATATGAGCAATCGAAAGATTATTGTTACCGGTTATTTTGGTGCGCCTATTGAAGAAACAGCTAAGAAGTTGGCGGCGTCCGAAGGGCTGGAATTCATTTCTCTCGACGAGGAAATCATGAAACGCGACGGGCGCAGCATCAAGCGTCTTGTCATGATGAACGGCGAGCACGGCTACCGGAACCAAGAGTACGAGGTGCTGCAGGAACTGTGCGGCGGCGAAGAGGAAGCAGCGGACACGGACGCACCGGCAGGCGCTGCAGAATCGGACGCACCGGCAGGCGACGCAGAATCGACTGCACCGGTAGGCGAAGCAGCCGGAAACGGAGCCGGCCTTGTCATCGCGTGCGGGGACGGGGTTCTTTACGACGACGACTCACGGGAGATCATCTCGCACCACGAGCTGGTCATCGCCGGCGAGGAGATGACAACCGACGAGCTCTGGGAGAATGCAAAAGCAATCGAAGACTCGTACCACGCGTTCATGGCCTTCGGCACAGAAAAAGAGAAGCGCGCGGCCTTCGAACAGTTGATACAGCGGCAGAGAAATCTGTTCGCGCAGGTCAGGGGCGAGAACTCCGGCATGTGAACTCAGGCAAGCAAGTGCAGTCAGGCAGGCAAGCGCGAACGAACATAACAGAAAGACAAAAGAACAACAAAAGGACGATAACAGAACGACTATATAACAACAAGATGAAAGGAACAACGAAATGATACAGGACAGATTATTGGCATCGAGTGAAGCGGCGATCCGGGTCGGGCAGGCTATGATCGCGGCTGCCATGACTGCGCCAAAGGGAAACGGCGTCGATGATGTGCAGGGCGTGCTACTCACAGGCGAGGACAAGGATGTGCTGGCAGCGCATATGCGCGACATCGCGGATGAAACAGGCGAAGATTTTTATGCCCGCGACGCAGGCAACGTGGACAACAGCTTCTGCGTGGTTTTGCTTTGGGCAGAGAATAAACCGCAAAAGCTATCCCACTGCGGGATGTGCGGATTCAAGAACTGCGGAGCCTGCAAGAAGGCAGGCGCCATGTGCGCGTTCAGCGTGACGGATCTGGGCATCGCGGTGGGATCCGCGGTGTCAATCGCGGCGGACAACCGGATGGACAACCGGGTGCTCTTCTCCGCAGGCAAAGGCGCCGCCCGCATGGGGATATTCGGAGAAGAGGTCAAAGTATGCTACGGCATTCCGCTTTCCGTGGCTTCGAAGAGCGTGTTCTTTGACCGGGGTCCGGGAGACGTGAAGTTCTAAACCGCGGACCGGCAGGGCCGGCTGAATCAGGAGACGAATCATGAAAATCATACGCAACATCCCCGCGGCGGTGAAGGTCCTGGGGGATGTGATCCACTACAACAAATACAAGAAAAAGATCGACAATGCAAAGGCATCCGGCGACTTTGAGGAAGAGCGGAGGCTGATCCTGGAGGCGACATCGGGCTTCGGTCCGAAGACCATGGACCAGTTCGGGGTAGATTTGCACGTCCACGGCGAGGAGAACATCCCGGACGAGGGCCCCGTCGTCCTCATGCTCAACCATCAGAGCTACGCGGACATCCCCGTGATGTTCGCGGTGTTCCGGAAATTCCAGTTCGGATTCATCGCCAAACGCTATCTGGCGAAGGCTCCGATCCTCGGGGAATGGATGCCGCGCATCCGCAGCGTTTTCATCGAGAATGACGATCCGCGGGAGGCGCTCAAGGCGATCAACCAGGGAATCGAATACATCAACGACGGCTTTTCCCTGGCGATCTGTCCGGAAGGCACGAGGAGCAAAGGCCCCACCGTCGGGCCGTTCATGCGCGGCGCGATCAAGCTCGCCACAAAACCGGGGGTGCCGATCGTTCCCGTCGCTCTCCACGGAACCTATCATCTGATTGAAGAGACGGGCGTCGTCACGCCCGCGCGTGTCGATGTGAAAATATACCCGCCGATCGAAACGGCAGGTATTTCGCGCAAAGAAGAAAAGGAAATCGCAGACAGAGTAGAGTTGCTGATCCGGGAAGGAGTAGCAGAGCTCGTACAGTTACAGGAGGACAACAATGGCTAAGAAACCGGTACTGGTAATTATGGCAGCAGGCATGGGTTCCCGTTACGGCGGAGCGAAGCAGGTCGACAAGATCACAGACGCAGGGGAGATCATTCTGGACTTTTCCCTGTACGATGCCATGATGGCCGGATTTGACAAAGTGATATTCATCATACGCGAAGAACACAGAGACATCTTCCGAGAGCTCGTGGATGAGCGGGCCGGCAGATTCATGGAGGTCGAGTACGCCTATCAGGATCTGCAGGACATCCCGGAAGGATTCGAAGTTCCCGAAGGCAGGAAAAAGCCATGGGGAACCGGACACGCTATTCTGGCCGCCCGCGATCTGATCGACGGACCATTCGCCGTGATAAACGCGGATGATTATTATGGCCCGAGCGGATTCGTCAGCGTGTACGAATTTCTCGCGAAACAGAGCGAAGCGGCAGAGCCGTATCCGTTCTGCATGGCCGGCTATATTCTCTCCAACACCATCACTGAGCACGGTCATGTTGCCAGAGGCGTCTGCCAGATGGATGAGGACGGTTTCCTGAAGGTGATCACCGAGCGGACAAAGATCCAGCGGCAGCCGGAAGGCATCTGCTATACAGAAGATGACGGCGAAAGCTGGCATGTGCTGGAGGATGACACCCTCGTCTCCATGAACTTCTGGGGATTCACAGAGGGTATGGTCGGAGAACTGAAAGAAGGCATCAACGCTTTTTTCGAGGAGCAGGTTCCGGGCAATCCGATGAAAAGCGAATATCTTCTCCCGACGATTGTCGACAGACTGATCCATGCAGGCAAGGCAACCGTCAAGGTCCTGCCATGCCATGACAAGTGGTGCGGCGTGACATACAAGGAAGACTGGCAGAGCGTGCACGATGAACTCCAGTCAAGAAAAGACAAGGGAGAGTATCCGGAGAAACTCTGGAAGTAACAAGCAAAGGCAGCGCATCGAGTTATGGGAGGAATCTTTAATACAATCGTATCCATATTGATCGCAATGACCATTTCAGGGAGCGCCACCAGTATGGCGGAGGTGACGCCCCAGGAAGCGGCGGACGCGTTTCTGCAGAATCTGTCCACGGATGACACGCAGACGGACATGATGTACATGGACAACAAGTACATCAACTTCCTGGAGAACGTCAAAGGCACCGACGTGGAAATGGATCGACTTGAAAATGCCGTCTTCAAGAATTTTTCCTATGAGATCACAGACGAAAGAGCCAAGGGAGACGTGGCTGTTGTTAAGGTCGCCGTCAAGAACTGCGACTTCAGCGACATCATGGATGATTATGAAAAAGCCTCCTACAAATATGTGACAGAGCATCTGTACAGCGATACTGTCACGGACAAGAAGAAACTGAACAAGAAGTGTCTGGATATATATCTGGACCAGATCGAAAAATCCGCAGGTAAGGATCCGTCCTATGAAGCGGATGTTTTCATTCCCATGGAAGCGGACGGCTACGGGGGGTGGCGGATCATCTTGAATGACGACATCATGAAATCGATTCTGGGAGAGCTGGAGATTCCGACCAGTGAGTGAGACCAGCGAGTAAGTACAATGAGTGAGCCTAGATACTATTCAGAAATAGAAGTAAATAATCCGGGCAAATGGGGCCGGAAGACACTTGTGCTCGTTGCAGTCGGGACCATCCTGACAATCGTGCTTTTGCTTCTCGCGCTTTGGGCGGGGGTGAACCGGCTGGCGCATGATTCGACGGAAGAGGCCATCGCCATTGCCGAAGAGAAGAACGCGTCGGCGCAGGAGATCGATCTGGCCAACAGCCTGCGCAAGTCGACGGTCGACAACGTGATCGAGCAGGAGGAGATCCCGGCGTACAGCTATGCCGAGGTGCAGGCCATGGACATGAGCAAACCCAGCGGCGTATCGGTAGAGGATCTGAAACTGGTCACAAGATACAAACTCGTCGGTACGGAGGAGACCCTGTATAACCTCGAGCAGGAGTACGACCTGAACTGTCTGCTTTTGCTTGCCATCGCGTCACACGAAAGCGCTTACGGGACGGCCCAATTCCACCCGAACAACGTCTGCGGCTACGGCTACAAAGGCTTCTCATCGATCAATGAGTGTCTGGATACAGTGGGCCGGGTTCTGGCGAAGAACTATCTGGCCCCGGGCGGCGCTTTCTACAAAGGCAATACGATCCGGGCCGTGAACCGGACGTACGCGGCGGACGGTTCCTGGAACGTGAAGGTCGCGAAGAAAGTCGCCTATTTCTATCAGGTCATCAGTGAGAATCACAACGCGCAGCTGGAGAAGCTGAAATAGTAATTGCGGTTTTATTTTCCATGCAAAGGTAAGCGAAAGGAGAACACATGAAGGAAAACGCATCTAATAAGCTTACTTTTTTATGTAAGGTAGTAGGCGTTAAAAAAAGAAACGATGATCGAGAATACCGACAGGACATCATTAGAACAATAATACGAGATGAGGGCGAAAACGGCTGCTGGACAGGAGCAGGGAGGCTCATTAAATCAGAAGATTCCAATACAGGCAAGGCTGCCATAGAGGTGCACGTTATTAGCAGATATTATGGGGACAAGATAATCGGGTATGTGCCGGAAGACATGGTGGAAACAGTTTCGAACAACGAGAGAATAAAGGACGGCCGGGTGACGGTGGGTTTATCATATGTGCAAAAGTATGATGTCTGCACAGCGAAACTGTACACACTAAACATACCGGTGAAGGCGTTAGAAAATTCAAGACTATCCGCTGAAGAAAAAAGGAACCTGTTGCTCCAGCGCGGTTTTACTGTGGAGGAGATCGAAGGAGGGTTCGAAGACTACATAAAGGATCCCCAAAAATGGACTATCAAGACAGTTGGCCCCAAGGAAGTATCGGAAACATATGATACAGAGGTCATCGCCAAGTTGTTCGTGAAGGATTCCGTACAGTATAGTTGGACGTGCACAGTTGTGAATTTTGGATTTAAGAAGTATTCGTCTATCCATAAGAACAGTAGGGAAAACCTGCCGAATGCTTCCGCTTTGGATCCGTTCGTCGCGAGACTGGTTTTTGCTGTCAACGAATGCTGCATTTTTACCTTGATGAGCTGCGATGGGTGGCATGAAAGAGATTACGGACAAAGAGAACTCACGTTATGGATGCAAAGCAGGTATGATACAGTATGGTTCTGGATCATTGCAGAAAGGGTCTTCGGTGAAACAGGAC
>CAMOXP010000103.1 GCA_946629205.1 uncultured Bacillota bacterium | reverse complement strand
ATGGAAGCGCTGATCCTCGAGTGCAATCTGATCAAAAAGCACCGCCCCAAGTACAACATCCTGCTCCGCGATGACAAGACCTATCCGTATATCAAGATCACAAACGAAGAGTGGCCGCGGATCGTCAAGACCCGCCTCGTCCGCAAGGACGGCGGCAGCTACTTCGGTCCATACAGCGACGCAGGGGCGGTCAACCGGATCGTCGACCTGCTCAATTCCAGCTTCGCGCTGAAACGCTGCAGCGCGGTGGCCTTTGCACCGGGGTTTAAGCCTTGTCTGAATTACCACATCAACCAGTGCAGGGGTATCTGCACCGGCACGGTTTCGAAGGATGACTATGAAGAAGCGCTGGCCGGCGCCAGGGAGTTTTTGCGCGGTCATTCGGCGCCTTTGGTGAAGACAATGAAACAGCGCATGCAGGAAGCTTCCGATGCGCTGGACTTCGAGAAGGCGGCTGAGTACCGCGACTATATTGAAGCGGCCCAGTCCCTCAGCGAGACCCAGCGGGTGGTGCTGCATCATTCCAACGAAGCGGATATTGTCGTCCGCGTGGGCAAGGGCGACAAGACGACCGATTCCTTCGCAGTCTTTTCGGTCCGGGAAGGCAAGCTCATCGGGCGGGAGACCTTCCGCATGGATATGACCTCGTCCATCGATGAGAAACGAGCAGACGTTCTGGGAGCATTTCTGAATCAGCATTACAGCAACGTCCCCGATGTGCCCCGGGAGATCATTGTGCCCGAACTTCCATCAGACGCGCAGCTTCTTGAGCAATATCTGTCGGAGATTTCCGCCCACAGCGTGAAGATTCTCCGACCGGAGCGCGGCGAGAAAAAGGCGCTGCTGAAGCTCGCAGTGAATGATGCGACCGTTCTTGCTGACACCATCGACCGCAAGGCAAAGGCAGCTGCTTCCCGGCGGGAGCAGCTTGGACGGGAGATATGGGATGTACTCAACGCCATGGGAGCATCGGAGCACGACGTTTATGACGGCCGCCAGTTCCGTGCGGAAGCCTATGATATTTCCAATACCAACGGCATCGACACTGTTGGCGCCATGGTCGTTTACGACGGACTGAAACCGGACAAGCAGAGCTACCGGAAGTTCCGCGTCCGGACGGTGCAGGGGCAGGACGACTACGCCTCCATGCGTGAGGTCCTTTCACGCAGATTTATGCGTGTGTTCAGCGGCGACGAAAAATTTGCCGTGCTCCCGGACATCATCTTCATGGACGGCGGCAAAGGCCACGTCACCTGTGCCCTTGAAGTTGTCGACGCCACCGGATTTGACATCCCTGTCGTCGGCATGGTCAAGGACGACCACCACCGGACGCGGGCGCTGATCGTGCGTATGCCGGCAGCCGGAAACCCGAACGCCGGTGAGGCGGGTCTGAACGACGGCGAAGATGGTGGTCCGAATGACGGCAGAGATGCCGGCAGCCCAGACGCCGATGACGCTGGCCCGAACAGTGGCAACGCCTTCGAGTGGCGCGAGATCTCTCTCGCCGACAAGCCGATCCTGTACAAGTACATCGGCACCATGCAGGAGGAGGTCCACCGCTTCGCCATCACATACCACCACAAGCTGCGGAGCAAGAACATTGAACATTCCGTTCTGGATGACATCGAAGGCATTGGCCCCAAACGCCGCAAAGCGCTGCTTGAAGCCTTTGGAAGTGTGGAAGAAATCAAGAGAATTGCGACGGGTGCCGACCCTGTTGAGACCCTCATGCGCGCCGACGGCGTGGACCGCCGGTCTGCCGAGAGCGTGTGCCGGTTTTTTGGCGGCATGAGCACAGATGCAGCGGGCGGCAGCCAAGACGCTGAAAGTACCAGTGAAAGTGCAGCAGACAGCGGCGCGGGCGGAAGGAGCAGCCAATGAATCCCATCCTCGTACAGCTGATCGGGTTCGCGGGGCTATTCTGCTACTTGCTGTCCTATCAGCTGAAATCCAACTTGAAACTGTACATCGCGCAGACCGTCGGGAATGTTTTTTTCATGATCCAGTTCCTGCTTTTGGGCGGGTATACGGGATGTATCAATCTGGCGCTGGGCATCATCCGGAATCTGATCGTAATGCAGTTCGGCAAGCATGCCTGGGCGCGCAGCAAGATCTGGGTTCCGGTCTTCATCGCGATCTTTGTAGGCGCGATGCTCTTCACATGGGACGGCTGGACGAGCATACTGCCGTTCCTGGCATTGGCTACCTGCACGATCGCATTCTGGACGGACAACGCGCTGAACATCCGTAAGGCGAATCTCTTCGTCGCATGCCCTGCATGGCTGATCTACGATATCATCTTCCATTCCTACGCCGGCATCCTCAATGAGGTCATCACCATCACATCCATCCTGATTTCCATCTGGCGTTTCGGTTGGAAGAACCTCGGCGATCCAGACTCCGGCTTCAGCCAGAAACAGATCGACTGATTGATTGTCCTGCTTTTGCAGAAGCAGGGAGTGCTTTTGCAGCGAGAGAAAAAGAGCGCTTTTGTTACGACAGAAAAAGATTGTTGAGAAAAACGCTTACAGATGATATAGTTACCATAACAAATCTTAGAGGAACAAATACCGAAAGGAGATAATATAATGGCAGAAGATAAAGAATTATACGGATACGAAGAGGACGATATTATCACGCTGGAATATGACAATGGTGAAGAAGAAGAGTGCGGCATCGTCGGTGTGTTCGACGTAGATGGCAAGGACTACATCGCACTCAACCCGCTGGGCACCGGTGAAGTTTACATCTATGGCTACAAAGAATACGACGAGGATTTCGAATTGATCGATAACCTGACCGATGAAGAATTCGAGAAGGCCATCAAGGAATTCGAAAGCCTGATCGACGCGGAACTCGTAGCGGAGTAGCAAACCAGAGGAAGGACAGCAAAAATGAGAAGGCGCCGAAAGGCGCCTGTTTCTTTTTTAGTACTAGGTATTGTTTGTTGGAGAAAGAAGGTTGATCAAATGAAACTTGAACAAAAATTTTTTGTTGGAGCATTTGACGTGGATGATGAAAAAAAGATCACGAACGCGGCGCTTCTTGAGATTCTTTCAGATATGTCTATGCTGCACGGAGCAGTTGCGGGACAGACAAAGACAGACCGTACAAGTGATATTTCCTGGGTCGTGCTGAGTTGGAGGATGAAAGTATACAACAGACCGAACATGTTCAGCACGCTGCGCGCGGTGACGTGGGCGAGAGATTTCAATAAGGTCCGCGCGGGCCGTGACTATATTATTTACGATGAAGATGATAATATCGTGGTGAAGGCGACGGCCGAATGGGTCGCGCTGGATGTCCCCACAGGAAGATTCCTGCGCATTACACCGGAATTAATGGCGCCATTCGATCCGGAACCAGAAGACAGTACATTCCCGGGTTACAAATTCCCGTCCATCCGGCAACTTGAAAAAACTGAAACTGACGTCAAGATCAGCGGTGAGATGGAGATTACCCGTATGATGCATGATTACAATGGACATGTGCACAACTGCGTATATCAGAATTTAGCAGAGCAGATCCTGCCGGAAGAGCAGTTCCAGCACAAATTTGATGAAGTGGTAATTCTCTACAAGCTGGAAATCACCACCCAGAAAAAGGTCCTGCTGGAGTATTCCGCTCCGGAAAATCAGCATATCGTTGCCATTCGCCAGCCATCGGACCACAAACTGCATGCATTCGTCATCATGTCCGACAGGGAGTAACGCAAAAGCCCGTCAGGCAGAACACCAACGCAAAAGCCCGCAGCGCTGCTGCGGACTTTTTTGATATTGGATTTCGGTTTGCATCAAACGAAAAGCAGTGTTTCCATGGTATAGAGCCCCGGCTGTTTCTCAACGAGTTTCCGTGCGGCGGCGATGGCGCCGTCCACGAGGATCTGACGGCTGCCGGCCTTGTGCGTGATCTCGAAGACTTCGTCATTGCCGAAGAAGTCGACGCGGTGTTCGCCGGTGACGGTGCCGCCGCGGAGGGCGTGCATGCCGATCTCGCGGTGTGTGCGTTCGCCGCAGTTGCCGCTCCTGCCGTAGACGCGTTCGTAATCGCCTAACGGATCGATGGCGTCGGCAAGGGATTTGGCCGTACCGCTCGGCGCGTCCACTTTTTTATTGTGATGAGTTTCGGTGATCTCGACGTCCCAGTCAGGCAGGGCAGCCTTGATCTGGGGCAGGATGTGCATGAACAGATTGATGCCCAGCGAGTAGTTCGAGGCCCAGATGACCGGGACCTTCTCCGCCAATTCGGCCAGAGCTTCATGCTGCGCGGCGCTCATGTTGGTCGTGCCGGACAGCAGCGGCGTGCCTGTACGGGCAGCGTAGGCAACGACGGTGTCTGTCAGAGACGGATTGCTGAAGTCCATGATCACGTCCGCGATTTTCTTGGACGAATCCAGTTCGCTCACATTCTCGACATCGATCCATCCGGCGATCTCATCGCCGGCTTTCACCAGGGTGTCTTCTATCAAACGGCCCATCCGGCCGTATCCTGTAATCAGTACTTTCATGTGTCAATCTCCTTAGATGATTCCCAGCTTCTGCATTTCAGCCCGCAGGATCTCACGATTTTCGTCGCTCATCGGGCAGAGCGGCATTCTGAATCCGCCGACGCCCATGCCGGCCATGTTCATGGCTTCCTTGATCGGGATCGGGTTGACTTCGATGAAGAAGTCGTTGATCAGGGTCATGTATTCGAGCTGCATATCGATGGCGTGCTGTGTGTCGCCGTTCAGGAAGGCGTGGGTCATTTCCACGGTCTTGTCCGGCTGCAGGTTCGCCCAGACGGAGATGCAGCCTGCGCCGCCAAGCGCCATCATCGGAATGGTGATATCATCGTTGCCGCTCCAGATGTTGAAGTCCATGCCGCGGGTTGCCTTTGCAAGTTTGGCCACGTAGCTCATGTCGCCGGTCGCTTCCTTGACGCCCGCGATGTTGTCTTTCTTGGCGAGCTCAGTCATGACGTCGATCGGAATGTTGATGCCGGTACGTCCCGGGATGTTGTAAACGACGACCGGAACATCAACGGAATCCGCCACGTCAGCGATGTGGTGGTACAGACCCGTCTTGTTGGCTTTGTTGTAATATGGGGAAATGCAGAGCAGCGCGTCCACGCCGGCGTCGGCGAAGCGCTTCGCCTTCTCGAAGGATGTGCGCGTGTCGTTGGAGCCCGCGTTGGCCATCAGCGGCATCCTGCCTTTGCATACCTCGACGCTGCGCTTGACGATCTCGTAGTCCTCTTCCCAGGTGAAGGTCGGAGACTCACTGGTCGTTCCCAGAATCAGAACGCAGTCGGTTTTGTTCGCGATGTGGAACTCGAGGAGTTCTTCGAGCTTGTCGTAGTTGATGCTCTTGTCCTCGTTGAATGGTGTGATCAGGGCGACCATGGAGCCCTTTATATCAAAGCTGCTTGCCATATGAATACCTCCT
>CAMOXP010000102.1 GCA_946629205.1 uncultured Bacillota bacterium | reverse complement strand
AACCGGCATTATGCCGGTTTTTTGTTGTGGTTTTAGCAAATTAAAGCGCACATTAACCCCTACATGTAGTATAATAACTGTGTGTTTTTGTATATGAAACAGGAGGTACTGTTATGAACGATAATGGCATGATTTATTTTGCGAAAAAGGGCCCGGAAGAACGGCCGAACGAGAAGATCTATCTGAATCCGGCGATGGCCAACCGGCACGGTTTTATCGGCGGTGCGACAGGCACAGGAAAGTCTGTCACGCTGAAGGTGCTGGCAGAGTCATTTTCCCAGCTGGGCGTTCCCACATTCTTCTCCGACGTCAAGGGGGACATGGCGGGAATCGCAGTGCCCGGACAGGACAGCGAGGGCATGCAGAAGCGGCTCGACCGGTTCGATATCCGGGAGCAGTTCCAGTACAGAGGATTTCCTGTTACGATTTACGATATCTACGGTGAAAAGGGCATTCCGCTCAGAACGACTGTCAGCGAGATGGGCCCACAGCTCATGTCCCAGATCCTGGATCTGAACGACACGCAGACAGACCTGCTGACGGTAGCTTACAAGATCGCCGATGACCAGCAGCTGCTGCTCATCGACACGAAGGATCTGAAAGCGATGCTGACGTACCTCACAGAACACGCAGCTGAGTTTGAGACAGACTACGGCCACATGTCAAAAACATCTCTGGCGACCATCATCCGCGCCATCGTGGCGCTGGAAGCAGAGGGCGCGGACAAGTTCTTCGGCGAGCCCGCCATCAACATTACGGACTTCTTTACCCTTGGGCCTGACGGCAGGGGAATGGTCAACATTCTGGATTCGGAGGCATTGATCAGCAAACCGAAACTGTATTCGGCGTTCATGCTGTATCTGCTCAGCGAACTTTTCGAGATTTTGCCTGAAGTGGGAGACATTGAAAAGCCAAAGATGGTCTTCTTCTTCGACGAAGCCCACTGCCTCTTCAACAACGCGTCCAGACCGCTTCTTGAGAAGATCGAGCAGGTCGTGAAGCTGATCCGTTCCAAGGGAATCGGACTGTTCTTCATCACACAGAGCCCGGGAGACATTCCGGCTTCTGTCATGGCGCAGCTGGGCAACAAGATCGAGCACGGTCTCCATGCCTACACGCCGTCAGAGCAGAAGGTCGTAAAGGCCGCGGCGGATTCGTTCCGGGAAAATCCGGAATTCGATACGGAGGAAGTTCTGAAGAATCTGGGCACCGGAGAGGCTGTCGTTTCGACACTGGATGAGAAGGGCGCACCTTCCGTGGCGGAATACGCTTACATCCTGCCGCCGGAAAGTTCCATGGGAGCCATCACCGACGAGACAAGAGATCATCTGGTCAAGGAATCGATCCTGTTTACCAAGTATTCCGCGGCAGTGGACGCGGACTCCGCCTTTGAGATCCTGACGAGGATGAAGGCGCAGGTCGAAGAGGCCAAGGCGCAGGAAGCAGCGCAGGCAGCGCAGCAGGCGCAGGAAGAAAAAGAAGCAAAAGCAGCCCAGAAAGAGGCTGAAAAAGCTGAGAAGAAGAAAGAAAAAGAAGTCAACAAGATCAAGACTAACGTCGCCAAGACCACCGGCGGATCTGTCGGCAGGGAAGTCGGCAAGGTCGTGGGCGAGGCGGTCTTCGGCAAGAAAGGCAAAACCATATTCGGCAACATAGGTTCGACCATCGGAAGAAATATCATGGGCACCCTCATGAAGGGGAGATAAACCAAAGGATACGGTTGGAACATTAGTTATGAAAGAGAGAAGAACAATCATACTGGACGGCGGCATGGGAACGATGCTGCAGGCCAGAGGAATGAAGGCGGGCGAAGACTCGACGGCTTTTGCGCTGGCGCATCCGGATGTGCTCGAAGACGTTGCGCGGCAATACCTGGAAGCAGGCTCCCAGTTCGTGTACACGCCGACCTTCAATCTGACGCGCGAGAAAGTCGCAGGACTTGGGGAGACGGTGGAGTCTCTGTGCCTGAAACTTTCCGAGCCGGCGCGCCGGCTCCGCGCGGAATACGCGGAAAAGGGCAGAACCATCCTGATCGGATTCGACATGGGACCTCAGGGGGAACTGGTGGAGCCGCTGGGCAGACTCACCTTCGAGGACGCCTATGACTTCTACGCCCTGCAGGCCAAGGCAGCGGTGGCCTGCGGCGCAGATGCGGTTGTCATCGAAACCATGACAGACATCTATGATACAAAGGCCGCCGTGCTGGCGGTGAAGGAGAACACAGACCTGCCTCTTATGGTCACCATGTCCTTCGAAGCGAACGGACGGACCTTTCTGGGAACCGGGCTTGAGAACATGGCCATGATCCTGGAAGGACTGGGTGCGGACGCCATCGGCATCAACTGCTCGCTGGGACCGGGACAGATCCTGCCCCTGATCAAAGAACTGATGACATATACGGACTTGCCGGTCATCGCCAAGCCGAATGCGGGGCTGCCGGATCCGGCTACGGGCGCATACGATATCGATGCGGCTGAGTTCATTGAGATCATGAAACAGTATGTGGACGCCGGCGTCGCTATGGTCGGCGGATGCTGCGGCACAAATCCGGATTACATCCGGGGCATCGCCCGGTACGTTGCGGAGACAGAAGCTGCCGGCGGAGCAGACGGCGCGCAGCAGGAACTGCAGGAAGGCGTCGGTCTGTACACAGGCGAATATTTCCGCCGCCCCACGGGACCGCTAACAGACGCCATACAGGCGGCGCACAGACCTCAGGAGTTTACGTTGAACAGCCTCTTCGGAATGGGAAAACCGGAGAAGCCTCTGAAGGTCTGCAGCGGGAGCAAGGTGGTCACGGTCGATCATGTGACGGTCATCGGTGAGCGGCTCAATCCGACCGGAAAGAAGAAACTCAAGAACGCACTGATCAACAAGGATTTTGATTATATCATCGAGCAGGCTATGAAGCAGATCGAAGCAGGCGCCGAGATCCTGGACGTGAACGTCGGCGTGCCCGGGATCGATGAGGCGGCGCTCATGCCCCTGGTCGTCAAGAAACTGCAGGCAGTGACCAATCTGCCTTTGCAGATCGATTCGTCGAACGCGGACGCCATCGAGGCGGCTTTGCGGGTCTACAACGGCAAGCCCATCGTGAATTCCGTAAACGGCGACGGTGAGGTCATGGACCGCATCCTGCCCATCGTGAAGAAGTACGGTGCCGCAGTCATCGGGCTGACGCTGGACAGCAGAGGCATCCCCGCCACCTGCGAGGAACGCTTCGAGATCGCCCAGCGCATCGTCAGCCGCGCAGAGGAATACGGCATCCCGCGTGAGAACGTGATCATCGACTGTCTGACTCTGACCGCATCTGCCCAGCAGAAGGAAGTGGACGAAACGCTCAAGACCGTCCGCATGGTCAAGGAACAGCTGGGTCTGGCGACGGCTCTTGGTGTTTCCAATGTCAGCTTCGGACTGCCCCTGCGGCCGGTGGTAAACCGGACCTTCATGACTATGGCTCTGGAAAACGGACTGGACCTGCCGATCATCAACCCGAACGACGAGGATATGATGGCTTCCATCTACGCCTTCAACGTTCTCAAAAACAGGGACGAAGGCGCTGCTGCTTACATCGAACGGTATAAGGACGCATCTGCGAAGAAGACCATAGAGAAGTCCGGAAACGCCGGGAGCACGCAGGCTGATTCCGGCGCGCAGAAGGAAGCAGGCAGCGGGGAAGCCGCTGTGGCCCACGCCATCGAGAACGGCCTGGAGGGAGAAGCAGCAAAAGCAATCGAAGCGCTGCTGAAAACAAAAGACCCCCTCGACATCGTGAATCAGGATCTGATCCCGGCGCTCGACCGGGTCGGCAAAGGCTTCGAACGGGGAGAAGTCTTCCTGCCGTCCATGCTTCAGTCGGCGCAGGCTGCGCAGGTGGGTTTTGATGTGATCAAGAAGGCCATGGATGAAGCGGGCGTCAGAGGCGAGAACGCAGGCGATGTGATCATCGCCACCGTCAAGGGCGACATCCACGATATCGGTAAGAATATCGTCAAAGTCATCATGGAGAATTACGGATTCAACATGATCGATCTGGGACGGGACGTGCCGCCGGAAGATGTTGTGGATAAGGTCCGCGCACAAGGGATCCGGCTGGTGGGGCTGTCCGCTCTCATGACGACTACGCTGGCCAGCATGGAGGAGACCATCAAGGCTATCAAGGCGGAAGATCCGACCGTGAAGGTCATGGTAGGCGGAGCGGTTTTGACAGAAGACTATGCGTATCAGATGGGGGCGGATTACTACTGCAGTGACGCCATGAAATCCGTCGAAGCGGCACAGAATGTTTTTGCAGAACTGCTGCGCGAAGGACGTGAAGGAAACGAAACTAACGAAAAGAATTTGACACCTGAAAGGGAGGAAAGATAGATGTTCAACGGAAGATACGGAATCGATGAACTGGGCAGATTCATGCTCATCGTGGCAGGAATACTTGTGGTGCTGCGGCTGTTTGTCAATGTGCACGCATTGTCAGTGGCGGCGGTCATTCTGCTCATACTGGTCTACAGCAGGGCGTTCTCGAGATACTTTGATAAGAGAAGAGCGGAGAACATGAAATTCCTGGAGATGAAGGCCAAATTCACAGGCGGAAAGCATGGCGGCTTCAGCAAACCGGGCGGCGCTGGATTCGGCCCCAAGCCGAAGAACGACGGCAAGCGCGTTCTGATCTGCCCGTACTGCAAGGAAAAACTGAGAGTCCCGGTCGGTGCAGGAACGATCAAAATCAACTGCCCGCACTGCCACAGACAGTTCGAGGAGACGGTGTGACCGCCTCAGGGAAGTTGTTAAACAATATCTTTATATAAAGCCGAAGACATTCAGTCGAAAGCATTCAGTCGAAAGGAGAGCACATGTTTCATTCAGTAGCAGAAGTACAGCAGTACATCAAGGACCACGATGTCAAGATGGTCGACTTCAAGATGGTCGATTTGGAGGGAAGATGGAGACACCTGTCCATCCCCGTGGAAAGATTTACAGAAAGCACGATGGTTGAGGGTATCGGATTCGACGGGTCCAACTACGGATACGCGCCGATCGAAAAATCAGACATGGTATTCATACCGAATCTGAAGACGGCGATCTTTGACAAGTTTGCGGAGATCCCGACCATCACCATGATGGGAGACGTATTTGTTATCGACGAGCCGGAGAACAGACCCTTTGACCAGTATCCGAGGAATGTGGCTTTGGCGGCTGAAAAGTACATGAGGGATCAGGATATCGCCGACCAGATGATCGTAGGACCGGAATTCGAATTCTATCTCTTCGACAGAGTCGCCTATCAGGTCAGGGAAGAGTCTGTGTTCTGCGAGGTCGACACCAAGCAGGCAGAATGGAACTCAGCCATGGAGGATGATATCCGAAACAAGGGCTATCAGGTGGGGCGCAAGAAAGGCTACCACGCCGACATCCCGCAGGACATCACCTACAACTCCCGAGCCAAGATGTGCATGACCATGGAAGACTGGGGCATCAAGGTCAAGTACCACCA
>CAMOXP010000101.1 GCA_946629205.1 uncultured Bacillota bacterium | reverse complement strand
TCGCATCACCAGGTGCGGTCTCCTTCTCCGGGAGCAGATAGTATCTGCGTTCGAAGGGAAGCTCATCCACGCCCGAAAGGCGGAAGGCGATGCAGTTGTTCTGCCGCTCGCCCCACACCGGTTCAAAGGCGTGCGCCCGGTATCCCACGGCGTTGATTCCCTCTGGGATCTCCCGCGAAAGTTCCAGCGTGATTCCCCAGTCAGTGAGCCGGATCCTGTGTTCGTCCAGCCGCTCCGCATCCGAAAAATTCTTACAGCCTGTCATCCGCGCCACGCTGACGGTGCCCGGATCATCAAACAGCTCCGCCGTTTTTCCTCCGGCGAGCACGTGCCCGTCCTGCATGGTCAGCAGTTCCTCGCTGAACCGGTATATCTCATCTCTGCTGTGGGAGACGAGGATGATTTGCCCCTCGTAGTCCGACAGCATGGCGATCATCTCATGCTGCAGCCGCTCCTTCAGATTATCGTCCAGCGCCGAAAAAGGTTCGTCGAGCAAAATCAGGTCCGGCCGGTAGGCCATGATCCTTGCCAGCGCAACGCGCTGCTGCTGCCCGCCTGAAAGCTCCGACGGATAATGCCCTTCCAGCCCCTTCAGGTGAAACCGTTCGATCATCTCCCGTACCCGGTCCGCGCTGATGCCCTGTCCGGCAGCGATGTTCTGCGTGACCGTCATCGTCGGAAAGAGCGCGTAGTTCTGGAACATGTATCCGACCCGCCGCTTCTGCGGCTTGAGATTGATCTTCTGTTTGCTGTCGAACAGCACCCGTCCGTCGATGCTGATGTGTCCCGCATCGGGACGTTCAATTCCTGCGATGCTTTTGAGCGTCATGCTTTTGCCGCATCCGGAAGGTCCCAAAATCCCGATCCGTTTGGCGTCTGTTTCAAAGGATATTGCAAGGGAGAAGTCTCCCAGCTTTTTTCTGATGTCTACTGTTATACTCATGAGCACTCATGCACTACCAGCGCTTCACATTCTTCATTCTGCTTCCTGTAATCAAGTTTACCAAAAAGATGATCACAAAAGCAATGAGCAGTACGACAATGACCCAGAATCCCGCCGTCACATAGTCGCCGTCCTGTATGACCATGGCGATCCGCTGGGAGATCGTGCCTGTCTTCCCCGGAATGTTGCCGGCCAGCATGGACGTGGCGCCATACTCTCCCATGGCTCTGGCGAAAGTCAGGATCGTTCCGGACGCGATACCGGGTCCCGCTGTCGGAACCACGATCCGCCAGAAGATGTTCATCTCGGACATCCCCAGCGTCCTGCCGGCGTAAACCAAATTGGAATCGATCTGCTCAAAAGCCGCCCGCGCGTTTCTGTACATGAGCGGAAATGCAATGACGGTCGCAGCGAGGATGCATCCCAGCCAGGTGTGCACGACCTGAATGTCCAGCTGCTGATCCAGAAAGATTCCCACCGGCCGCCGCCGCGAAAAGATGAGCAGCAGGATGAAACCTGCCACGGTAGGCGGCAGCACCATCGGCAGCGTCAGGATGCCGTCCACGACTGCCTTTGCCGTATAGGGAAGCCGGATCACCTTGCGGGCCGCAAACAGGCCCAGAAAAAACGAAACGATCGTTGCCACGACGCCTGTTTTCAGCGAGATGATCAGCGGACTCCAGTCCAGACTTTCGAAAAATTCCATTGCAGTATCCTTTCTAAAAAACAGGATCCCGGCCGGCGTATTCCCGACCGGGATCGCGTCCCCTAAAGGTTTGATTGCTTTTGCTTATTCCACATCGATGTCGAAGAGGTGGGTCTTGTAAATAGACTTCGCGTTGTCATCGGTCAGATACGCGAGAACGTTTGCTGCAGCTTCTGTTTCGGCATCGCCCGCATCCTTGTTCACGATCTGCGCGATCGGATAGATGATGTCTCCTGCGACGTCGTAGGAAACTGTCTGCAGGATCTTCACTTTGTTTTCCTGTCCGTATGTGTCAGACAGATAAACCGTGCCGACTTCAGAGGACGCCTCTTCCACGGCTGCCAGCACTTTGCTGACGTTGCCCTGCTCGCTGATCTCAACACCGCCAAGGGCATCGGAGACCTGCTGGGTCGTGATCGTTGCCGGGTCTTCGACTTCTTCCAGTACGCCCAGATTGATCAGCGCTCTGCGGGTGTACTTGCCTACCGGAACGCTTCCGTCCGCCAGTGCGATGCTCGCTGCGTCGCCCAGATTTTCAAGTCCTGTGACCTTCGTCTCGCTGTCCGGCTGTGTGATGACGACCAGCTGGTTGTTCAGCACGTTGGAACGGGTGCCTTCCACAACCAGGCCCTCTGCTTCCAGCTCATCCATGTTCTTCTGGGCTGCGCTGAAGAAAATATCGCAGGGCGCGCCTTCCATGATCTGCTCCTGCAGTGTGCCGGAGCTGTCGCAGTTGAGCACGACGTCAACGCCGGGGTTTGCTTCCTCGAAGCTGGCTTCCAGTTCCTCCAGCGAGGACTGCATGCTAGCCGCCGCGAATACAATAACTTCTGTGCCTTCGTCTGCCGGTGCATCTCCGCTTTCGCTGTTTTCGCTTCCGCCACAAGCCGTGAACGCGAACACCATCGCCAGACATGTCAGTAATACCAGTAACGTCTTCTTCATTTCTCCCTCCTGTTACTTTCTCGCACAGTCGGAAGTCCTTTCGTTCAAGATTTCCAGCCCGTGCTTCAATGAAGACATGATAAATTCCATGCTCTCTCTGACCGCCTTCGGACTTCCCGGAAGATTGATGATCAGCGTCTTTCCACGGATCCCGGAAACGGCTCTTGAGAGCATCGCACGGGGCGTCTTTGTCATCGAGTAAGCGCGAATCGCCTCCGATATCCCCGGCGTCATGCGCTCACAGACTGCCGCTGTCGCTTCCGGTGTGATGTCACGCGGCGCGAAACCTGTTCCGCCGGTGGTCATGACCAGATTCACCTGCCGCTGATCAGCGAGTCTTGTGAGCTCTTTTTTCAGTATATCTTCATCGTCAGGAATGAGAATTGTTTCAACAACATCGTAGCCGTTTTCTGTCAGAATCTTTCCGATGAGCGGGCCGCTTTCGTCTTCCCGAAGTCCCTGGGATCCCTTATCGGACAATGTGATCCAGGCGGCTGTAAAGGGCCGGTCCGGTTCCGGCGTGATCTCGGTGACTTCGTCTCCCACTTTGATCTGCCCGCCGCGGAGCACCTTGGCGAAGACGCCTTCCCGCGGCATGATGCAGTCGCCGACCATGTGGAAGATGGCGCAGTGGCTGTGGCATTCCTTGCCGATCTGTGTCATCTCGAGAAGCGCGTCGCCAATGGCAAAGCGCGTCCCGACCGGGAGGTTTCTGAAATCGAATCCCTCGATGATCAGATTCTCACCAAAAGCGCCGAAGTCAACATCCGCTCCTTTCTCCCGAAACGCTTCTATCTTTTCCAGTCCCAAAAGGCTCACCTGCCGGTGCCAGTTCCCTGCATGGGCGTCTCCCACGAGGCCGTGGTCTTCCTTCAGCATTGCCGTTTCTACCGGTTCCTTCTGGGTCCCTTTTTTCTCACTTGTGCAAATCGCAATCAGTTTTCCCAATTGATTTATCCTCCGATCTGAGACATCGCTTTCGTCTCAACACTTGCTCTGTTATGGAATGTGTGTCCAAGTGGTTTTCTCTTGATGGCTTCTTCGAGCGCCGCACGCAACGCTGCATCATGCGCCTCCGGATCCAATACTCCTGCTTCCAGCGCCGGCCGCAGATCCACACCGTCTTCATAGCAGAGGCATGGTTTGATCAGTCCCTGCGAAGTGAGCCGGATGCGGTTGCAGTTCTCGCAAAAGCTATGATGCATGGCGCTGATCAGCCCGATCGCACCGTCCTTATCCGGCAGCCTGTAATACACTGCCGGGCCGTTTCCGTGAACGGATTCATCCTTTATGAGATCCGGATATGTCTTGCGAAGGGTTGCCAGCACTTCATCGTTTGCGATCCCGGTTTCCGGTTTCCCGAATCCCACCGGCATGATCTCAATGAACCTCACGTCGATGCCTTTGTTAAAAGCAAGCTCCGCGAAATCCGTGATCTCATCCTCGTTGAACTGCTTTTGCAGCAGGCAGTTGATTTTCGTTCTGATTCCGGCTGCGATGCTTTCATCGATGGCCTGAAGGGTTTTGCTGACGTCGCCGCCGCCGGTGATGTATCTGTAGCGGTCTGCGTTGAGGGAGTCGAGGCTGATGTTCAGTCCGTCGACGCCTGCTTCTGCCAGTGCTCCGATCGCTCCGCTGAGAAGCTGTCCATTGGTCGTCAGTGTGACCTGTTCCACGCCGCGTAGCTTCTTTAGCTCCTGCACGAGGCTTGTGCAGCCTTTGCGTACGAGGGGCTCACCTCCGGTGATCTTGAACCGGCTGATGCCGAGCCCGGCTGCCGCTTCGCAGATGCGCAGGATCTCCTCGTACGTCAGGATGCGGCTCATCGAAACCTTCTCGATGCCCTCCGCCGGCATGCAGTACCGGCACCTGAGGTCGCATCTGTCCGTGATCGAAATGCGCATGTAGTTGATATCTCTTCCGTAGCTGTCTCTCATATTATTTACCGAATCCGCAGTTCGGGAATGTGCACACGTCACAATCGAGGCAAAGTCCGCCCTGCCCCAGTCTGTCAAAATCTTTCTTCTCAAGGATCTCTCCGGCTATGATCCGCGGCAGCACCAGATCAAAGATCGTGCGCTTCGCATACATAACGCATCCCGGAAGACCCATTATCGGAATCTTCTTCTCCCCGTAATATGCAAGCAAAAACATCGCACCCGGAAGGACCGGCGCGCCGTATGTCACGACACTGCCGCAAACATTGCGGATGGCCAGCGGTGTTTTGTCGTCCGGATCGACGCTCATTCCGCCCGTGCAGACGACCATGTCAGCTCCGGCTTCGATCATCTCCCGGATGGCCTCTTCGATATGTTCGTTTGCGTCGTCGCTGTACTTGTGCCCAACGACCTCCGCGCCGAACTCGTCCAGCTTGTTGATCACGACAGGCGTGAAGGTGTCTTTGATCCGTCCGAGGAACACTTCGTTACCGGTCGTGACGATGCCGACCTTTCTCGGCCGGAACGGAACGACATTGAGGATCGGCGTATCGCCTGCCTTTGCTTTGACCGCTTCCATTTTTTCTTTCTCTATGACGAGCGGGATGATCCTTGTACCGGCCAGCTTGTCGCCTTTGTGCACCGGGAAGTTCCCATGCCGCGCGGCGATCATCATCTGTCCGAATCCGTTGACCATGTCCAGCTTTTCTTCGTCGATTTTGAACAGTCCGTCGCACTCCGCGCGCAGTTCGATCTTGCCTTCCTTCACTTCGCCGCGGCTGATGTTCTCGCCCTTGCAGATTTCGCAGAGCACCTCCGCCGCGTCGTTTTCGTGCATCATCGTCTCATCGTTTTCCCAAACGTAGATATGATCCTTGCCCACGCTGAGCAGCACCGGAATATCCTCCTCGCGGATAACGTGTCCCTTCCGGAACACCGGACCCTTGCTCACGTCCTTGATGATCTG
>CAMOXP010000100.1 GCA_946629205.1 uncultured Bacillota bacterium | reverse complement strand
CAATGAAGTATATTACTGAAGAAGATTTGAGAACGATTTACAAGGTCACGCCGTTCACGAGCTATAAGCTTGATACGGGTACGAGACTGACACCGGGAGCCAGACAGTTCCTGCAGGATCGTCACATCAGCGTGTATTCTGCTGATGGGGAGGCAATGCAGGTCGGCGACGGCGTTGTGGTCGGCCAGTACAATCAGAACAGATCGGCAAACGGCGGAACCCCTGATCTTCTCAACAAAAAACGTCTGGAGGCATCCTTAAGATCGACGGGCGCACTGTTCTTACAGACAGCCAGCGACATCATCGATCAGGATCCGGTGATGGCACAGAAGGTGTTGGAACTGGGAGAAAACTTCAACGACATCAAAGCGATGAACGAAGAAGGACGCAGTTTCCCGGCACTGCCGTGCACGCCTTGCAGCGGTATCAACGGAGATAATTTCTCCTGCGAGATGGAAGATTGTTTCGCAATCACCAGTTTCCATCTTCAGATGGCGAAAGGCAGGGAAATACTGCATTTGCATGAACTGAGATGCGCGCTGCACGAATTCCTGGTCGTACTTATGGAAGTACGCTGCACCAACAAGGAGATTCCTGAGCGTGTCTGCCAGATCATGAATCAGCTGAATCAGATGATATGCGCAGCGTTCGGAGGAGAAGGATGTCAGAGAAAAGCATAAACTTTGATTACTGTGACACACTGGTAGAGAAGTTTGAGCGAGTAGTCGAGCACCCGATCCGTTCGAAGAAAAAAGATCCGATCTATTACGTCGGCGTGGACCTTGGTACTGCCTGCGTAGTAGTCGTGGTACTGGATGAGAACTTCGAACCGGTTGCAGGCGCGTACAAGTACGCTACCGTGGTACGGGACGGCATGGTCGTGGATTATGTCGGCGCGATCCACATGGTCAGGGAAATGAAAGAGAAACTGGAAGAAGCCCTCGGCGTGGACGAACTGATCTACGCAGCGGCAGCGATCCCGCCGGGAACGGAGAACGTGGACGGCGGAGCAGTCGCAAACGTTGTCAGAGGCGCAGGTTTCGAAGTCAGCAATGTACTCGATGAACCGACCGCAGCCAACCAGGTACTGAAGCTGGAGAACGGCGCGGTGGTAGACATCGGAGGCGGTACGACAGGTATTTCGATCTTCAAGGACGGCGAAGTCATCTACATTGCAGACGAACCGACCGGAGGAACCCATTTCTCACTTGTACTGGCCGGCGCGTACAAGATGCCGTACGAAGAAGCAGAACTCTACAAGCGCGATGAGAAGAATCACAGAGAAATCTTCCCGGTCATGGGCCCGGTCATCGACAAATGCGCGACGATCATTAAGCGGCAGATCGAGGGACACGATGTTGATTCCATCTGCCTGGTAGGAGGCACAGCCTGCCTGACAGGTATCGAGAAAGCGCTTGAGAAGAGACTGGGGATTCCGGTGTACAAGCCGAAGAATCCGATGTTCGTGACACCGCTGGGAATCGCACTCAGCTGCAAACAGGAAGAAATGTATTAACAGTAAGATTTTAAGTAAGTTGTTATAGGTAAGAGGAGAAAGGAGCGCCATGGATTTCAGGATCATAAAGACGCCATCAAAAGGAACGATCGATATCCTGATGCATCGCAAAGGCTCCCCAAAGGATCAGAGACCCGAAAACATTGATGCAGTAGGGCTTGTCCAGGGGAAGCTGATCGAGATGGTCGTGGCGTCCGATATCGCCGAAAAGACAGTCGGCGTTACCGTAGAAGATATTCGCGGAAGCTGTCCGCAGAATATGATAATGTTAGCTATATTTGGAGATACCGCGTCAGTTGAGGCAGCCATCAAGGCGATCAAGGATGATGCGGAAGAAAGACGAAAGAAGGGTGAGTAAAAGAAATGCTTACAGCGAAAGTAGTAGACAACATTTGGTCGACAAGAAAGACTGATCTGCTGAATGGTTACAAGTTGATGCTCGTCGAAGTGATCGGCGGCAGAGACGACGGTCAGCGTGTAGTAGCAATCGATACAGTCGGCGCAGGTGTTGGCGAACGCGTTCTGGTCGCTCTTGGTTCGTCAGCTAGAAGAATGGCCGGTGATGACTCGATCCCGACAGACGCCGCGGTCGTGGGCATCATCGACGAAGATTGTGAGTTTTAACAAGTAGGAGAGGAAAAGATGAGTTTGCTTGATCAGGTAAGGGACGCAGGGATCATCGGAGCCGGCGGCGCCGGATTCCCGACCCACGTCAAACTGAATGCAGAGGCGGAATACATTCTTCTCAATGGTGCGGAATGTGAACCGCTGCTCAGGGTCGACCAGCAGATCATGGCCATGTACCCTGAGGAAATCATCCGCGGCTTCGAAATGGCAGGCCGTCAGGTCAACGCGAAGAAGGCAATCATAGGAATCAAAGGCAAGCACGGAGATGTCATTCAGATTCTGGAAGATACCATCGCGCGGCTCGGCATGGGAGACTATGTGTCAGTAGGCATTTTGCCTGACATCTACCCGGCCGGAGACGAGCAGGTTCTCGTCTATGAGTTGACCGGAAGGACAGTTCCGGAAACCGGAATTCCGATCATGTGCGGATGCGTTGTTCTGAATGCTGAGACAGCCATGAATGTCTATCTCGCTTCCCAGGGACAGCCAGTTACGGAAACATGGGTGACCCTGGCAGGAGATATTCCGGAGCGTAAGACCTTCAAGGTTCCGGTAGGAACGCCGGTCATGGATGTTCTGAAGCAGTCAGGCATCGAGGATTTCTCACAGTATGAGATCATCGATGGCGGTCCGATGATGGGCCCGCTGCTCGAAGACAGGAACGGTTCCGTTGTCAAGAAGAACAAAGGATACGTCATCCTGAAGAAGAATCATCCGCTGATCCGAAAGAAATCATGCACGCTGGATCAGGCCCGCAAAGTCAACCGGGCGACATGTGAGCAGTGCCGCATGTGTACGGATCTTTGTCCGAGATTCCTGATCGGACACGATATGGAGCCGCACAAGACGATGCGTATCACGAACTACGGACTGGATGATGTGCAGGGCAAGACAATGGCGCAGCTGTGCTGCCAGTGCAACCTTTGCGAATACTTCTCCTGTCCGGCCAATCTGCATCCGCGTCTGAACAATCTGAGACTGCGTAATGAAATGATGGCAGAGAAGATCAAATATCAGCCGGATAAGGAGAAACAGTACAAGGCGCGTATCGCGAGACCTTTCAGACTGGTGCCAAGCAAGCGGCTGATCGCAAGGCTCGGACTGAAAGCATTTGATAAACCTGCTCCTGTCACGACACAGAGCGTTGCACCTGCAGAGGTGAAGATCCCGCTGAGCCAGCACGTCGGTGCACCGTGCACCCCGATCGTCAGCGTAGGCGAGACCGTCAGTGTCGGTCAGATGATAGGACAGATTCCGGAGAAGGCACTGGGCGCACCGATCCACGCCAGCATTTCGGGACAGGTTACAGAAGTTACAGATAAGTATATTGCCATAAGGAGGGTATAAAATGCAAAGAGCGATAGGAATGGTTGAATTCACCAGTATTGCCCGGGGCATCTATGTAGCGGACCAGATGGTTAAGGTTTCGGAAGTTGAAATCGTATCCTCTACCACTTCCTGCCCAGGCAAATACATTACGATCGTGACCGGAGACGTGGCCGCGGTCCAGACATCTGTAAGGCTCGGTGAAGAGCTTGCTGAGGAATACTATGTAGATTCCATAGTAATCCCGAACGTCAGCGATTCTGTATTCCCGGCGATCACATGCGCGACCATGCCGGATCATATGGAAGCAGTAGGAATCATGGAATCCTTCTCACTGGCATCCATGATCATCGCTGCCGATGAATGCCTCAAGGCAGGTGAGGTCGAAGCGATCGAGCTCCGCCTGGGCAACGGAATCGGCGGCAAGGCGTACTTCACATTCACCGGTGAGGTTGCCGCAGTGCAGTCAGGCGCAGACGCCGGCGTGGCGATTGCGAAGGAAAAAGGACTGCTTGTCAATGTTGAGGTGATTCCATCACCTTCAGATAGATTGATTGAGTCATTACTGTAGGCTAAGAAATCAAAAGTTTGGTTGATGAAAGGATGTGAAAACCGATGAAAACCTTACTCACAGAGAAGAGCATCAGGGATCTCATCGCACAGGGCGCAACATCGGTATGTATCGATGAAAATACCATCGTTACACCGGCGGCCAAAGACGCTATCAAGTACAACGGTCTGGAAGTAACAGACTGTACTGCAGCGCCGGCTCCGGTAACGACGTATTCAGCTTACATACCTGAACCGACTCCTACGTCGGCAGCCGCACCGGCAGGAGGCGAAGCGCTGAGCACTGAGATGATCTACAATGCTCTGAAGAAGATGACGGAGCAGGGACTTCTGAATGGTTGTTTCGAGGCTCCGGCATGCGCAGAAGCAGCCCCGTATACGGCTGAAAACGCAAATGGTTTCAAGCTCGTTCGCGGAGGCGGAATCAAGATGGAAGTTCTGGAACTGGAAAACCCTGCTGACAACGGCAAGGTACAGTATCAGGAACTGATCGGCGCAGACGTAGACAGCGCTATGAACGCCGGATTTATGACAGTAGACCAGTGCACATTCAACTGGGATGTAGAGCCGCAGGAAATCTACTATGTCGTAGAAGGCAACATGACCGTCACAGTAGACGGCGTACCACACACAGCATATCCTGGAGACTGCCTGTTTATCCAGAAGGGCTCCAAGGTTGTATTCAGCAGCGGAAATACAAAAGCTAAAGTATTTTACTGCACGTATTGATCGTTACTAAACTACTAAAACAAACGTAATTCTATTGAAAAGGAGAATTCAAAATGAAAGCACTTGGATTTATTGAAACTAGAGGTCTCGTACCTGCAATCGAAAGCGCCGACGCTATGCTGAAGGCAGCTGAGGTTACTCTCGTAGAGAGAACATTCGTTAAAGGCGGTCTGGTAACGATCACCATCGCAGGTGACGTTGCAGCTTGCAAGGCATCCGTTGATGCAGCAGCAGCAGCCGTTATGAGAATGGGCGGAGAAATCATCTCCACACATGTTATTCCTCGTCCTCATGAAACTCTGGATGGTCTCATCGTCAAGCACATCAAAGATGACGATGAAGAGGAGGATGATTAGGCGACTCGCCTGATCCGGAACCCACACCAACTGAACCAGCGGTGAAGACACCGGAGAAGGCACCTGAGAAGGCACCCGAAAAGGAACCTGAGAAGGCCCCTGAAAAGGCTCCTGAGAAGGAACCTGAGAAGGCGCCCGCAAAGGCACCCGAGAAGGCACCTGAACCGCCGAAGCAGAAAGCAGCCGATGAGCTGCCCGAACCGCCAAAAGACCGCAAGGCGCTGGAAGCGATCGTAAAGAAATACGGCGTTGACACAGCACTGCAAGTGCTGCAGAAAGTCAGAGTCGTAGACCTTAGATCACTGGCCAGAGAATACAATGGTGAATTCGGAATCGCCGGCAGAGAAATCAGGAACGCCAACAAGAAGGTACTCA